>JAHEBY010000004.1 GCA_024642025.1 Comamonadaceae bacterium
CAACAGATTGGGCACGCGAAAACCTGATTTTTCGCCGAGGAAAACGTAGGCGTCATCGGTGACGGGCTGATTCAGCGGTGCGCCCAATTCCTTCCAGTTGGGGAAGAGCTCGATAAGAGCCTTGGGGTCCATGATGGCGCCACTTAAAATATGGGCACCGGGCTCTGAGCCCTTCTCAAGCACTACGACAGAAATTTCCTTGCCCGTTTCAGCCGCACGCTGCTTGAGCCGAATCGCAGTTGAAAGACCTGCGGGTCCACCACCAACGACCACCACGTCGTATTCCATGGCTTCGCGCGGGCCGAATTGCTTGAGGATGTCGTCTTGAGTCATGGTGTTGCTTTCAGGGAAGGAGTCTGATGGGATTTTATGCGGTCAAGTTATGCCTACATCGTCATAATGGATCAGTTACCTGTGATTTGTGGAGACTCTCTAAATGGCTTACAGCATTGATCTTTCCGGGCGCGTTGCCTTCATAACCGGTGCGTCCAGCGGCCTTGGGGCCCAATTTGCGCGCACCTTGTCCAGAGCGGGCGCGGCAGTGGTTCTGGCCAGCCGTCGTCTTGAAAAACTCAAGGAATTGCGCGCCGAGATTGAAGGCGAGGGCGGTGATGCCCATGTATTTGAACTCGACGTGACCGATCACAGGTCCATCAAGTCCGCTGTTGCCCACGCCGAGACGGAGATCGGTTCGATCGACATTCTGGTTAACAACTCGGGTGTTAGCACCACGCAGCGCCTGCAGGATGTGACGGAGGACAACTTCGACTTCATGTTCGATACCAATGTCAAGGGCGCATTTTTTGTGGCGCAAGAGGTGGGCAAGCGTATGTTGGCACGTGCCATTGGTGCCGCACCGGGAACCTACACAGGTGGCCGCATCATCAACATTGCGTCGATGGCGGGCCTGCGCGTGCTGCCGCAGATCGGTGTGTATTGCATGAGCAAGGCCGCCGTGGTGCAGATGACCAAAGCCATGGCGCTGGAGTGGGGTAAATTCGGCATCAATGTGAATGCCATTTGCCCTGGCTACATTGATACCGAAATCAACCACCAGCACTGGAAGACCGAACAGGGTCAAAAACTGGTGCAGATGTTGCCACGCAAACGCGTTGGGCAAGCCAAAGACCTTGACGCCCTGCTGGTGATGCTTTGCTCCAACGAGAGCCATTTCATCAACGGCGCCATCATCGCAGCTGATGATGGGTTTGGTGCTTAGCGCACGACGCGATAGCTTTCTGCATGGCTTTTGAGCCATGCCTCAGCGAGGGAAGACGGTGTCGGTTCAAGTTTCCCGTCGTGCGCCGGATGGAAGTCACGCCGGAAGTACGTCAAGATGGGTAGCGCGCTGCGCCACACCGTGCCATTCTTGCCAAAAAAGAATCGGGCAGCGCCCCACCATGTGCGAGGTCTGAAAAGTGTACCGTCATGCCACAGGTTGATGGTGGTTTGGCTCATCGCCTCAATCGAGAAGAAAAGCATGGCGTAGACATACCAGCGAATGCGCCACTTGTAGTTGCCACCAAGCGCCTGATACAGGTCAAAGGCCAAAGCGCGATGCTCCGTTTCTTCGGCTGCGTGCCAGCGCCACAGGGTTTGCATCTTCGGCTCTGCCGCATCGAGCCAGTTTGAGTAGCGCAGGCTGCCGTCGGCGAACACGGCTGTGAAGTGTTCGTAAGCGGCAGTCACTGCGAGCAGATGCAGCGCGCCGATTTTGTGGCGCCGTCCATATTCAATGCGGCGGGTGGCCCACTGCTGCCAGTGATTGACCAGGCCCTGCCGTTGCAGCTCGGCGTTATAGAGGCTGTGAACATGGCGATGCGTGGCTTCCTGGGCAATGAACTGTCCCGCGTCTTCACGTAGCCGAGCGTGTTCGGGCAAGACGGGTAGCAATTCAAGGCCGGCGCGCACAGCGTCGATGAACGACTGTTCTCCCACCGGAAAACTCATCGACAGCGCGTTGAAATACATGCTGCGAAAGGCATCGCCCCCATGCCAGTGGCGTCCGAAGCCCTGACTCAGATCAATATTCAGTTTGCGAACGGTTAGCATGGTCACGGCTAGCCCATCAGGCTTTTGCTTTGGGCACACGTCCGAGCAGGTAAAACTCCGGGTTCGGCGCCATGTTGCTGAACGACGCCATGCGATTTGACAGGGCGAAAAAAGCGGTGATGGCGGCAATGTCCCAGGCATCTTCGTCATCAAAACCCTGGGCATGCAGCGCGGCAAAGTCGGCGTCATCGAGTTCTTGCGAACGCTGACAAACCTTCATCGCAAAATCAAGCATGGCGCGCTGGCGTGGGGTAATGTCTGCCTTGCGATAGTTCACAGCTACCTCATCGGCCACGAGTGGCTTTTTCTCGTAGATGCGCAATAAGGCGCCATGTGCCACCACGCAATACAGGCATTGGTTGGTGGCGCTGGTGGCGGTGACGATCATTTCCCGGTCGCCTTTGGTCAGCTTGCCATTGGGATTTGAGCCTTCTTCTTTCAGCATCAGGGCGTCGTGGTAGGCGAAGAAAGCCCGCCACTCTGCGGGTCGGCGCGCCAATGCCAGAAACACGTTGGGAATGAACCCGGCCTTTTCCTGCACGGCGATGATTTTGTCGCGAATATCTTGCGGCAGCGAGTTCAAATCAGGCAACGGGAACCGCGCGGTGGCCTTAGTGGCTGGCCGGGAGGAGAGGTTGTTGGGTATGGACATGGTTGCAGTCGGGTTTTGCCCGATCTTAAAACGGTTGGAATGTTTGTAGATTCTTGCTGGCCTTAGCGACCCCGCAAAAAAAGCGCGTCAAGTTCCTTGATGCTCACTTGCCGCCAGGTTGGTCGACCGTGGTTGCATTGGTCTGATCGGTCAGTAGCCTCCATTTGGCGCAGCAAGGCATTCATTTCTTCAAGCGTCAACCGGCGGTTGGCGCGCACGGCGCCATGGCAGGCCATGGTTGAGAGTAGTTCGTTTTGTGCCCGCGCGATAACCGTGCTGGCATCGTGCTGGGCCAGCTCGGCCAAGACGCTTCTGGCCAGCTCGGTGGCATCGCCATCGGCGAGCGAGCCCGGCAAAGCGCGCACCGCCAGCGTTCTGGCCGAGAATGGCGTGATCTCCACGCCCAAAGTAGCCAATGCCTCAACATGCGCTTCAGCGGTGGCCACTTCTTCAGCCGTGGCCGCAAAGGTAACCGGAATCAGCAGGGGCTGGCTGGCAATAGTTTGCGGCTGGCCCTTGTGATCTGTGGCCTGCAGTTGACTCTTCAGCCGCTCATAGACAATGCGCTCGTGGGCGGCATGCATATCCACAATGATCAGTCCCTGGGCATTCTCTGCAAGGATGTAAATACCTTGCAATTGCGCCAGCGCTTTGCCCAGCGGCCACACGATTTCCTCAGATTGCTGAGGTTCCCCTTCTAGCGCAGCCAGGGCGGTTGATGTCTGTGCAGGGCGCACCCACGGCAGGCCTGAATCTTCTGCACGGAGCGCAGGATTTGCTTCCAAAAATATAGCTGACTGTACATATCCGGCAAGCGATAATGGCCTATTTTGTATAAAAAATGAGCCAGAACTCAGGTCCGAGGCGGTAGGTAGGTGGCCGTCCCATGGTGTGTCCGATGTTGCGGTGACCGCGTCGACCTGGTTTGCTCGAGGCGCCGCCAGCGCGTTCTCAACGGCATGGCGAACCGCCTGATGCACTTCGCGGCTGTCGCGAAACCGCACTTCGATTTTGGTGGGGTGTACGTTGACGTCGACTCGCGCGTGGTCCAGCTCGATAAACAGCGCGTAAACCGGCTGACGATGACCATGCAGTACGTCTTCATAGGCGCTGCGGGCAGCGTGGGCCAGCACCTTGTCGCGCACAAATCGCCCGTTGACATAGCAGTATTGCTGATCGGCTCTCGAACGTGCCGCGTCGGGTATACCGGCACGGCCCCATACGCGCACCGCAGGGGCGCCAGACCGGCTACCTGGCTGGCTGTTAGACAGACCGCTGGCTTGGGCCTCGGATCGTGCGTCGGCGCTGCCGAAATTCACTGCAATGGATTGGCCGGCGAAGTCCTTGCCCAGGACATCTGTCAGGCGTTGCTCAAGTGCGTTGTCGCCAGTGCAGGCGCGCCATTGCTCCACCAACTTTCCTTCGTGCCAGATAGCGAAGCCCACGTCGGGACGTCCCAAGGCATGGCGACGGACTGCCTCAACGCAGTGCGCCAGCTCAGTGGCGTCAGTCTTCAAAAACTTGCGCCGGGCCGGTGTGCTGAAGAACAGCTCCTTCACTTCCACCGTTGTACCATTGCCCCGCGCGACGGGCCTAAGCTCACCAGTCTGTCCGTCAAGTAAAAATGCGGAATTCTGGCCTGTAGCCCTCGACAATATTGAGCAAGCAGCTATTGAGTTTATAGCGGCCAAGGCTTCACCCCGAAACCCCATGGTGCTCACGGATTCGAGATCATGCAGGTTGGCGATCTTGCTGGTCGCGTGGCGCTTCAGTGCCATGGCCAATTCGTCCGGCAGGATGCCGTTGCCATCGTCCGCAACAGATATCAGTCGCACACCGCCTGCCAGTAAGCGGACCGTGACTTGCGTTGCGCCTGCGTCCAGCGCATTGTCAACCAGCTCTCTCACCACCGACGCAGGGCGTTCTACCACCTCACCAGCGGCGATCTGGCTGATCAGGTCATCAGGCAGCTCACGGATGGCGCGGCGACTGATTGGCGATGCAACTGGAAATGTGGGAGCGTTCACCCAGCCATTTTAGGGGCGCCTGCGACAGCGATAATTGCCCTCATGGAACTCGCAAGCTTCGCCCTGGACTTTATTCTTCACGTTGACCGCTATCTGGAAACCTTTGTGCAAAGCTACGGCGCATGGGTCTACGCGTTGCTGTTTGCGATCATCTTTGTCGAAACGGGCCTGGTGGTGATGCCATTTCTACCCGGCGATTCTCTGCTGTTTGTGGTGGGCGCCATGTGTGGCGCAGGGTTGATGAGCTATCCACTGGCGGTCGGTCTGCTTTTTGTGGCGGCTGTTCTCGGGGATCAAACCAACTTCTCAATTGGGCGATATTTTGGTCCCAAGGTATTTCAGTGGGAAAAGTCGAGGTTCTTCAACAAGTCAGCGTTTGACAGCGCCCACGCCTTCTATGAGAAATACGGCGGCATAACAGTCATTGCCGCACGATTCATGCCATTTTTGCGCACGTTTGCACCCTTTGTGGCGGGTGTTGCCTCCATGTCACGTGTCAAGTTCACGTTGTTCAACGTGGTTGGTGCTGCTTTGTGGGTGGTGGGCATCGTAAGCGTTGGATTCTTTTTCGGGAATATCCCGTTTGTGAAGCTTCATCTTGACAAAATCATCTGGGCGATGATCTTTATTCCGGGGCTTCTGGTCCTCCTGGGAGCCTGGAAGGCTCGACGCAAAGTGCGTGAGGCCAGCGAGATTACCAGGCACTGAAAGGCGCATTCCGTCAGGTCGCTACTTTAAGGAACAGGTCCCGATCGGGGGCGAAGTTGGCATGCAGAGGCAGCATCGCACCACCCAGCGCGCGCGCGTCTGACCCGATGCTGCCCGGGATGACAGATACAGGCCAAAGCCCTTGCCAGTCATAACGGGCCAAGGCCTCTCGCGTGCTGAGGAGCAGCATGTCAAGTAGCGGGCGACAAAACGAGCCATCCATGACAATGGCGTCCATGTCCAGAAATGCCGTGGCGCTGACTACACAATGGGCTAACGCGTTAGCAGCACTCTCAACCCACGCGCCGGTTTCAGCAATGAAAGGTTGTAGCACGGCGCGCTCGTCGTAGGCGGCCATTGGGTCCAGGCCAACCTGTTTGAAACGATGTTCAAGGTCCCACAACGATGCGTGGCTGAATAGTTGTTCCGGCGTTGCATGTTCAGATGTGGCCAGATGAAGTGGCAGGGAGGCTACCGCACCTGCGTTGCCATGCACTCCAGCGTGGAGGTGAGAGTGAATGACGAGGCCGCCACCGACAAAGGTGTCCACGAACAGGTAAAGGAAGCTCTTCAAGTCACGGCCGCGCCCGGCCACCAGCTCTGCTACGCACGCGGCAGATGTGTCCTTGGCGAAGCTCACGGGCAGGTCTGTCATTCCTTGCACCGCAATGCTCAAATCGAGCTCATTCCAGGTGCGGGACTGCGCTTCGGACAATCCGAGCGCCTTGTGCCAGCCGCCCAGCTGAAACGGCGCGGCAACACCGACCCCAACGAGCCGGGGTGCGAGTGCACCGAGTTCCTGCTTCAAGGCGCGCATGTTTTGTTCTAGCGCGGGAAGTAACGTGTCTGCGTCCGGAAAGGGATAGGACATGGTTTTTCGCTTCCGCACACGCCCGGTGAAGTCGACCAGCAGCCAGTCTGCGCTTCTGCGGCCAATCTTGATTCCAATCGCAAACGCGCCGTCGGGGTTCAGGGCCATCGGAATCGACGGTTGTCCGATGCGCCCCCGAACCCGCTCGTGGCGAATGAGTAGATCGTCCTCTTCAAGCCGCGCTGAAATAAGGCCTATGGTCTGGGCGGTGAGCCCTGTCAGGCGGGCCAGATCGGCCTTGGGCAGGCTGCCGTTATGCCGAATCGCCTGCAGAACCACCCGTTCGTTGAACTGGCGCATGCCCACATGGTTGGACCCGCGGGGACGCAGCAAAGGCGCAGAAGGTTTATTGTTTTGGGGAGAAATGGGTGTCATTTACGCAGATTTTCTGCTATTACACCCTTGCGCAAAATAAAATTTCCAAACGGCTGCATTTCACCCGTTACAACGATCGCGTAGGCGGATCGCGCCCTATCGTAGAAAGCGAACCGCTCAACAGGTTCGGCCGTCTGTTCTGGCAAGATAAAAGGGAGGAGCCGCTCCAGAACCTCACGCTGCAAGGCAGATTGGTAATTAGCCGCCGTGTTCGATACCTGCATGAAGGCCACGGGATGGTCAACGTCGGCGGCCAGTGGAAACAGCGGCGCAATTGCGTCGATCACTTGCAGCATACCCACTGCGGGCAATCGCAAGACAGGCTTGCTCGCCCCCATGCTCATGGCCGTGAAGTTGGCATCTGCCAGAACCAGGGCATTGTCGTGCCCCATTTCCATCATGATTTTGATCAGTTCAGGAGTGATCAATCGATCAATACCTTTAAGCATGCGCCTCCGGGGGAAGCTCTTCAGCCAATTTGGCACCCGTCATCACCGCTACCGTGTCACTCATACTGATGTGCTTGGGGTTGACCACAGCGGCACGCTTGCCCAGGCGCGCAATGTGAATGCGGTCAGCCACCTCGAAGACGTGCGGCATATTGTGGGAAATCAAAACGACGGGCAGACCTTTGTCACGTACTCGGCGGATCAGCTCCAGTACCATGTTGCCTTCTTTCACGCCCAGGGCGGCGGTTGGCTCGTCCATGATCACCACGTGTTGTGCGAATGCAGCTGCGCGACCGACTGCCACGCACTGGCGCTGGCCGCCGGAAAGTGTTTCTACCGCCTGGGTCATCGATCGAATGCCAACCTTCAGATCGTTCATGCGGGAAATACTTTCAGCCAGCATTTTCTTTTTGTCGATGAATCCAAGCTGTCCCAGCAGACCACTACGGCGCAGTTCTCTGCCCAGGAACAAGTTTTCCGCGATGGTCATGGCAGGCGCAACGGCCAGATCCTGATACACCGTTTCGATGCCATTCAGTCGGGCGTCGATCGGACTTTTGAAGTGGATAACCTTGCCGTCCAGCTTGATCTCTCCCTCGTCCGGAATCGTCGCTCCAGAGAGGCACTTGATCAAGGAGGATTTGCCCGCGCCATTGTCGCCAATGACCGCCAGAATTTCACCGGCGCGCAACTCAAAGTCCACGCCGTCCAGTGCCGTGACCTGTCCATAGCGTTTAACCAGGCCGCGAGCCTGCATCACGATTTGTGGGGCGCTCATTAACGTGCTCCTTTGCGTGACATTTGGTCTGTGGCGACCGCCAGAATCACGAGAACGCCGGTGACCAGAATTTGATAGACAGACGACACACCCATCAGGGTCAGGCCGTTCCTAAAGACGCCAACGATCATCGCGCCCACTAACGTGCCCAGAATGATGCCGCGGCCACCAAACAGGCTGGTTCCGCCGAGAACAACGGCGGTAATGGCGTCCAGATTTTCAGTCTGACCGCCATTCGGGTCACCGGCGCCCGTACGTGCCACGGTCAGAGTAGAAGCGATGCCGTAAAACACACCCGCCAATACATAGACGCCGAGCAATACCTTTTCCGTGGAAATACCGGATAGTCGCGTGGCCTCGGGGCTATTGCCTACTGCATATACGTGACGCCCTTGGGCCGTCTCACGCAGCCAGATCCACATGGCAATGTACAGAACCAACATCAAAACCACACCATACGGAATGCGGGCGCCGCCCAACGCAAAAGTTGTGCCCAGAAGGTTCATGCCGTCCGGTATGTTGGTAATGGTTTGGGCCCTTGAATACAGCTGCGTGATGGCAAACGCAATGTTCAGGGTACCCAGGGTCACGATAAATGGTGGCAGTTTCACTTTGGTAACCAGCAGGCCGTTGACTAGTCCGAACAGTGTCGTGGCAGCAATCCCGCACAGGATGGCGACCGGTGCGCTCAGTCCGTAGTCGGCCGCAAATTTGGTCATGACGATGGAGCCCAGCGCCATGACCATTCCACAAGACAGATCGATGCCAGCTGTCAGGATGATCAAGGTCTGGCCAATCGCAATCGTTCCAACCACCATGATCTGCTGGAAGATCAGCGAAAAATTGTTCAGCGTCAGGAAGTTCGGATGCTGAAAAGAAAAGAAGGCGCACGCCAGCACGAGGGCGATGGCGGGCCCAAGTGTGCCCATCGGGGGGAGTTTTGCTTTGAGCGTGTTCATGGTTTGAGCTTATATAAAGTTCTTGTGCCAGACAGTCGCATTCAACCAGCAAAGCACGATGAGTAGGCCGAAAGCCCCGCACCGCGGGACTTTCGGGGAGCGGGCCTGCTCCAGACGGGACTGGACTCAGGTCCTGTATTTAAACAAGACCGCCTGTTTGAGTCAATTAGTCACCCCAGCACTGACCGCGAGCGGTTTTGGTGTCAATGCTCTTCACGCCAGGCATGGGTTTTGCTGCTACGAGGTCCACACCTGTGTCGGTGTAGCCCGTCTGACGCTTGCCGTCTTTTGCGTATTTCACGCCAGCAGCTACACCCATTGCTGCCATCTTCAGGGGGTACTGCATGCTGGTTGCCCCGATAACACCCTTTTCAACGTTGCCAACACCGTTGCTGCACATGCCGTCCACGCCCAGAATCACAACGTCTTTTTCTTTGCCTGCGGCCTGCAGAGCTTTATAAGCGCCGGCTGCTGCGGGTTCGTTAATTGCGTAGACAACGTTGATGTTGGGGTTCTTTTGCAGGCAATTTTCCATTCCGGTCTGGGCCTTGGCGGCATCGCCAAAACTGTCAGCCATACAAACCACTTCTGCGGGTTGAGCCAGTTCGTTGCTCTTGGCGTCCAGTGTCTTCAGGCCATAACCGGCCAGAAAGCCATTGTGCCGCTGTGCACCAACGGGGTGACCAGGAAACAAGTCCATGGTCGCGATCACCGGCTTTTTGCCTTTCAGCGAGGATTTGGCGTACTGGCCAATCAGTTCACCAGCTTTGTAGTTGTTGGTGGCAAACAAAGCATCGGCTTCGTCCACCGGGCTGTCCAAAGCAATCACCTGGACGCCTTGAGCCTTGATTTTCTTGATGGTGGGGACGATGGCATCCCCGGAGGAGGTGATCAGTATGGTCTTGGCGCCAGCGGCGACCATGTTTTCCATGGCGCTGATCTGGCCTGCCGTGTCGCCGTCTTGCTTGCCTGCGGCGCTGAGTAGTTTGGCGCCGGCCTTCTTGGCTGCGGCTTCAGCGCCCTCCTTCATCTTCACAAAAAATGGATTGCTGTCGGTCTTTGTGATCAGGCCGATCACGGGCTCAGCGGCAAAGGCGCTGGAGGCGGCAAACGCCAGGGCGGTCAAGGCTAGGGTGTATTTCATTAGAGGCTCCAGATTTGTTTGTGCCGGAAAAACGACCGGCCAGCGTGGCAGTTAACAGTTGCGTTAAACCCTGCTGAGAGAAATATAACGCAAGTCAGGCGATTAAATCAAGCGAGTTTATTAATGGAAAACCCTGATGTATTGCGTGATTTCGTCAGGGTTTGGGCGTGTCCAACTCGGCAAGTGTGGGTGGCTGGCATCCTGCGCGGGTGCAATTTATAGCCGCTGCCAGCATGGCGCGGCGCAGCGTGTCGTTTACCCGCTGAGCGGCCCCGTTTGTGTCCATCGCCCAATCAGCGACGCAATTTCCCCAAAACGTGTCGCCCGCGCCAACTGTGTCCACGATTTGCACTCTGGGGACGGCTTGCACTGCTGTTTTGCCTTCCACAGAAAGAAAAGCGCCACGCCCTCCAAAGGTCAATGCGACCCGTTGCGTCCCGTTTCCCGTAAAAAAGTCGGCGGCCTCAGTTGCTTGGTCCAGCGTCAATTCGCCCAGACCCAGGGTAGACCAGTCTTCGTCGCTGGCTTTGAGCCAATCGGCCAGCGCGGCTGTTTCTAAAACAGCGGATCGGTAGAGTGCCATGTTGGACGCCAATTTGGGTCGCAGGTTGACATCTACGCTGATGGTCCAGCCCATCAACTTTGCCGCTCTGACGACCGACAATACCTTTTCATGCTCAGGCGGAACAAGAGCCAGTGACCCTGTGTGCAATACGCCCGCCGTAGATGATTCGCGCAGCACGCTGATAATTGCTTCTGGGGTGTAGTCCCGGTCGGCAACGCCTTCCCTATAAAAGCCATAGCTTGGCTGTGCATTTGTGATTTGCACGACAGCCAGGGAGGTCGGAAACGCGCTTCTGGGCGCCAGGGTTGAGACCCCGTCCTGTTTGAGCTGTTGTGCAAGTTGGTCACCAAAGGAATCTGTGGACAAGGGATTGAGGTAGCCGACCTTGGCTCCCCGCAGCGCGGCTGCCCGCGCCAGATTGAATGGGCTGCCGCCCATAAGAGGCCGCAATCGCCCATCTGATTGGGCTACGCAATCCATCAGAGACTCTCCCAGAACGTATATTATTTTGGAAACCATGACGGCCTGCTCGATAGTGAAATATTGGCGGCAATAATAGCAACGTCCACTTGATCACTCCATGAAACTTTACCTCGACACTGCCGACAGCGCAGAGTGGCGCCTTCCCGTCGGCTGCCCACGCATTGATGGAGTGACCACCAATCCGTCCCTTGTGCATGCTGCAGGCTTGCCGGTCAATTTGAATTCATATCACGATCTGATCGCGCGCGTTGCAGATGCGCGTATCGGTGAATTGATGCTGCAATTACCTGACCCGAGCCCTGCAGTCGTTGACGTATGGGTTCAAAGTCTTTTGAGCCGGGCGGGCGAGTTCAGCGTGCGTTTAACCATCAAATTGCCATGCCATCGTGACTGGCAAGGCGCGATCGACATTGTCAAAAGATCGCAGGCATCGTTTTTACTCACAGGTGTGTCCAACCCGATTCAGCTGATTTGGGCCACCCAGTGCGGTGCCCATTACGTTGCGCCGTATATCGGGCGGCTGCAGGCTGCCGGACGGGAACCTTGGCACTTTCTTCAGGCGTGTGTGGTGCTTCAGGCAGGTGGGCCGCGGTTGCTGGCTGCAAGCATCAAGTCTGCGGACGTTCTGTCGCGCCTGATTGCGTTGGGCGCGTATGGCGCGACGGTGCGGCCCGAGTTTGCTGCCAGCCTGAGCACCGATGTGATCACGGATGCTGCGCTTGAGCAGTTTGATGCTGACGCAAAAGCAAGTCTTCAAATGAACCAGCCCGCATCGCAATGAGGGCTCAAATTTACACCGCTAGGTAGTTCTGGCTCGGGCCAGTGGAGGATTTTTGGCGAAGTAGCGCTCAATGCCACGCATCAAGGCGCTGGCGAGTTGCTGCTGGTATTCGGGATTCGCGAGCTTGGCTTCTTCGTCGGGGTTGCTTATGAAGGCCGCCTCTACCAGAACACTTGGAATGTCCGGCGCTTTCAATACGGCAAACCCGGCTTGCTCTACCTTTGGTTTGTGCAGTTTCCCGACCCGACCGATTTCGCCAAGCATGGCACCGCCCAATTTCAGGCTATCGTTGATTTGGGCGGTCGTACTCATGTCCAACATGGCCCGCTGCACTTGAGCGTCCTTGGCCTTCACGTTCAGACCACCGATTCGATCAGCCTTGTTCTCCTTGTCGGCCATCCAACGTGCAGCGCTGCTGGAGGCGCCACCTTCGCTGAGCGCAAAGACGCTCGCTCCCTGTGGTCGTGGAGTGTAAAACGCATCAGCATGAATGCTCACGAAAAGGTCTGCCTGGACGCGCCTCGCCTTTTGGACACGGACGTGCAAGGGCACAAAGAAGTCGGCGTCCCGCGTCAGGTAGGCGCGCATGACATTGCCATTGATTTTTGTATTGTTGATCCGGTCGCGCAATAGGTGCGCGATACTCAATACAACGTCTTTTTCCAGCGTGCCACCAGGGCCGGATGCGCCGGGGTCTTCACCACCATGGCCGGGATCTATCGCAATGATGATGAGGCGATCAGTATTGATGGTTGCCTTGGGCGCCACGGGGGCTGGGTTCGCTGTGGCTTTATTTTTTTGCGCGATCAGGTCACCCAAAGGATCAGACTCTTGTGCGCGAGAGTCCGACGATTTTGATTTTTCATTGTCGGAAGTTCCGCGGTCGCCGAGGCGGCTGGCTATTAGCGCCTCAAGCGGATCTGCCTGAACCGACGGGTACAGGTCAAAAACCAGGCGGTGCTGGTAGGCGGCCACTGGTGCAAGCGTGAAAACTTGAGGCTTGATGGCTTGTTTGAGATCAATTACCAGGCGCGTGACGGTGGGGGTGAACTGGCCAACCCGAATGCCGGCAATGTTCGGGTCATCGGGTTGAACCTTTGCCACGAGCTCCTTCAAGGTAGGGTCCAAGTTGAAACCGTCAATGTCGACTACCAGCCGGTGTGGACTGGAAATTAGGAAATGCTTGACCTGCAGATCTGCGTCAGATTCGATGGTTACCCTGGAATATTCGGCCGCAGGCCATATTCTTACGGCGACTATGCTGGCGCCAACGGCGAATCTATGCGTGCCCAAGAGGAGCAGGATTGATCCGGTTTGCATAAGAACGCGTCGCTTCATCGCGTGATTCCCGCAAGGATTGAGTCGCCCAAGGGCGTTTGAGTTTGCACGGTTACGTTGCGGGACATATCCGTGGCAACCTCAATTCGAATTACCAGATCTGCCACAGGCGCGAATCCAAGTACATTTTCAGGCCATTCAGCCAACTTAAGACCGGGTTGCGAAAAGATGTCGCGAAAACCAGCGTCATCCCATTCGGAAGCGTCGCTAAAACGATAAAAATCGAAGTGCCATATCTGGAGCTGCGGCAAGTCGTACAGTTCAACCACGTTATAGGTTGGGCTTCTTATCGATCCGAGAACGCCCAAAGCACGCAGCAGGTAGCGTATGAACGTGGTTTTGCCCGCCCCAAGATTCCCCTTTATCTCGATATAAGCCTGCTTTATGTGGGATTGACGTGCCAGACGCGAGGCGAACAATTCCGTAGCCGCCTCGTTTTTCCAGCGAAGACTTTTTACAATGGGTGTGTGAAGATCAACAGTACTCAATTCAGTGGCGATCAATTGGTATCTCAACTGCAGATTTGGGCAATGGAACTTGGATTCTCCCAAATTGGTGTAACAGGCGTCGATTTATCCACTTCCGAGCCAGGGCTGATTGACTGGCTGGACAAAGGGTTCCATGGGGACATGGCCTATATGTCTAGGCATGGTCTCAAACGAGCGAGACCTGCAGAACTTGTTCCTGGCACCGTTAGTGTAATCACGGTTCGCATGGACTACTTGTCGACGCCTGCGCGTTCAGGGTGGCAAAACGTGGAGTTTGACCGTTTGAGTAAGGTCAACGAGGGTGTAATTTCCGTGTATGCGCGCGGACGAGACTATCACAAGGTTATGCGTATACGACTACAACGACTGGCAGATATGATCACGCAGCGAATTGGCCCCTTCGGATACCGCGTTTTCACCGATTCCGCACCAGTTCTGGAGGCCGAGCTCGCAGTTAGAAGCGGGCAGGGCTGGCGCGGAAAACATACCCTCGTGCTCGACCGAGATTCGGGCTCCATGTTTTTTCTCGGCGAAATATTCGTGGACATTGCGCTTCCTACGTCAGAGCCCGTTTCCGAGCATTGCGGCATCTGTACCGCCTGCATCGGCATATGCCCTACGCAAGCCATATTGGCACCTTATAAGCTTGACGCCAGACGCTGTATCTCTTACCTTACGATTGAGCATGAGGGGGCAATACCCGTCGAGTTGCGTCCGTTGATGGGTAACCGGATCTATGGCTGTGACGACTGTCAGCTCATCTGTCCATGGAACAAGTTTGCGCGACGCAGCGAATTGCCCGATTTTGCCGAGCGGGCCGGCATGACCGGGGTCCATCTGACCACGCTTTTTGGGTGGACCGAGGCCGAGTTTCTGTTCAATACCCAAGGCAGCGCCATCCGCCGTATCGGGCACGTTCGATGGTTGCGCAACGTGGCCATAGCAATTGGCAATGCCTTGAGAACTCAGGACGACCAACTGCTGGTTGACGCTTTGCTACAGCGAATGGATCACCCCAATGCATTGGTTCGGGAACATGTGACTTGGGCGCTGGAATCTCGCGCGGAACGTCGCGGCTTTTAAGACTATCAAACTTTTGTTGCGGATGCATCATGAATCAGATCCAGCTACTTATTATTGATCCTCAAAACGATTTCATGGATATACCCGGCGCGGCTTTGCCCGTACCGGGCGCGAACGTCGACATGAACCGGACTGCCGACTTTCTGCAGGCCATGAGGCCCATGGTGAGCGACATCGTCCTCACGCTCGATTCGCATGCAAGTTTCGGTATCGAACGAACCACGTTCTGGGTCGATGAAAGGGGCCGGTCAATGACGCCCTTCACGCAAATCAAGGCCCAGGACATGGAGCGCGGAACCTATGTACCGCGTTTCCAACGGTTCCGTGTCGAGACTTTGACATATCTTCAGACTCTCGAATCAGCTGGTGAGCATGCACTAATCGTGTGGCCGATCCACTGTGTAGTTGGTACATGGGGCCACAACTTGCACGAGCGCTTGTCTCAAGAAATCGCTGACTGGGAGTCGGCTACAGGTTCCGCCTGCGTAAAAGTGCTCAAGGGCCAAAATCCAATGACCGAGCAGTACAGTGCATTTCGGGCGGAGGTCCCACGCAAGGATGATGCGCGAACGGAAAACAACGCGCAGCTGATGGCGCGATTGGAGCAGGGACCGGAATGGTTGGTGGTTGCAGGCGAAGCGTCGAGCCATTGCGTGGCCGCCTCCTGCGAAGACATGCTGGCTCAACTGAGCGCTGATCGGCTTCAAAGAATGATAATTTTGTCTGACTGCATGAGTCCTGTGAGCGGGTTTGAATTGACGGCACGCGTGTTGCTCGAGAAGGCAAGGTCAAAGGGCGTTCACGTGCTGACATCTCAAGAAGCCGTAACTCGCCTAGCCATGGGTATCATGTAGGCATGATCCGCAATCCGGTGAACTCCGCAATGCCTGATCGTTGGGCACGTGAATGGACCGAATGGGTTCGTGGTTGGTGGCAGATCATTCACGTGGGCGCCCAGATTATGGTGCTTGCCTTGGCGCCATCGAGCTACCGAAAATCACAGCGTCGTGTATTGAATCGTCACATTTACCTGTCTACTGCACCACTGTTGCCCGGCTTTATCGTGTTGTCGACGCTGGTCAGTTTGATAATTATCAGAATTGTCGTGGCGACCACTCTGACGTATGGCCTGAATCAGTATGCTTTGGAGTTATTGATACGAACTTTAGTGCTGGAGCTGCTTCCGATCTCTGTTGCGTTGTTTGTGGCAGTGCGCTATTCGATGCCGCAAGGAAAAAGTGTTCGTGACATGCGTTTGCGGGGGGAGCTGAATGCAATCTGGCGTGCTGGTAAAGACCCGGCCCGCGACGAACTTTTGCCCAGGGTGGGCGCTGGTGTTTTTGCGATCCTCACTTTGGCGACGATCAGCTGTGTTTGCACCCTGGCTCTCGCCTACCTGAATGTTTACGGTTTCAAGATGTGGGGCTTTGCCAGCTACAGCCGATCGGTTGGGCAGATCTTTAGCCCAGTTGTCGCCCTGATTTTTTGCCTGAAGACACTGCTTTTTAGCCTTGCCGTGGCTTTGATTCCGATTGTCTATATGCCTCAGACCGAAGAAAGCAACTTCAAGGTTGTCAATGCCGAGATCATGGTGCTTGCCCGGCTGCTTGCCGTGATACTGTTTGTTGAGGTGTTGTCACTCGTCGGAAACTATTATTGAATCTCAAGGTCAATTAAACTGAATTGAATGGAAGCCAATAACGATTCCCCTCCACCCGTCGCGAATCTTGAGTTTAAGGCGCGGCTGCTGGTTGTGTTGCTGATTACTTTGCTCGCAGGTGCTGTAGCGTTCGTCATGGTTGCGCGAGGGGCGTTTGAGCAGACTCAGCAGCTCGTATTGATTGCTGATGACTCTGAAGGCATTGTGGTTGGCATGGACTTGACCTTCTCCGGCTTCCCAATTGGCCGGGTTGGTCGAATTGAACTGTCTGATGCGGGTAACGCCCGCATATTGATCGATGTGCCGAAGAAGGACGCTCATTGGTTGAGGAAATCCAGCATCTTCACGATGGAAAGCGGCTTGGTTGGGGGTACCCGAATTCGCGCGTTCAGTGGCATATTGACCGATCCGCTCCTGGAGGATGGCGCAGAGCGTCGGGTTTTGCGTGGTGATGCCAAGGCTGAGATTCCGTTGATGGTCGCGAGCGTTCGCGAGCTGGTCAGCAATCTCAAGGAATTGACTGCACCGGGTGGATCGCTAAGTGCCAGCTTGAGCAACGTTCAGGGTGCGACAGCAAGACTTAACGGGCCGCGTGGAGGGATGAGCCTGCTCTTTGGCAATGACTCAGATGCCAAAAAAATTGTGACCACACTTGACCGCACCAATGCGTTACTGGCGCGACTCGATGGGCTGGCCCTGAAGGCGGACGGTATTGCCACCAAAACCGATGGTTTGATAGCCAATGCAGACAGACAGGTGTTCGGGTCCTCAGGGGTGATGGTTGAGACCCAGGCAACCGTAGCCCAATTGAATGGGCTCTTGGCCGATGCGCGTAGTAGCCTCAAAAGGGTTGATGCGGTCTTGCTTGAAGCGCAGGCCATAGGTGCCAATACCCGCGAGGCCACAGTCAATCTTGGTACGCTACGGGCGGAGGTAGAAACTAGTCTCAGAAAAGTGGAGCACCTCGTCAACGAGGTGAATCGCAAGTGGCCGTTTGCCCGCGATACAGAGCTGAAACTGCCATGACCCTACATCGCCTTCTGTGCCTTGTCCTGGCTGTTGTTGCGACATGCGGTTGTGCCAGCAAGCCGCCCCCGCCCGATTGGCAGTTGAACGCTCAAGGGTCTGTGGAGCGTGCAATTGAAGCGTACCTGACGGGTTCGACGCGTGTTGAAGAGGTGGAGTTCCAGCGCGCCAGAAGCGATGTCGGGCGAACCGGCAAAGTTGATCTTGTTGCCCGTGTGGAATTGATCCGGTGTGCTGTTCGGGTCGCTAGCCTGGAGTCTGAAACCTGCGAAGCCTATGAACGCATCGCAGCAGATGTCAGCAAACCCGAACGTGCCTACGCAGATTACCTTGCTGGCCGAACCGGTCCCGACCAAAACTTGCTTTTGCCAGAGCCGCACCGCAATGTCGTTTCGGGCGGTGCGCAGTCACTTGACTCAATGCATGATCCGCTTTCACGATTGATTGGGGCAGGGGTTTTGTTCAAGGTCGGCAGGGCCGACCCAGCGGTTGCAACGATCGCCATCGAAACCGCTTCGGAGCAGGGCTGGAATCGACCCTTGCTTGCTTGGCTTTATGTCGCGCGCCAGCGTGCTGGATCGGCCGGCAATTGGACCGAGCGCGACCGAATTCAAAGGCGTATCGACTTAATTCTGCCAAAGGCCCGGTAATACGCTGAGGGAGAGTGTCAGGCTTACAGGGCCGAGCAATGTAGATAATGTGACCAAACCCGCGACATAAGGTCCGTTGTATCCCATCCGAGATGCGAGAACGTAGCACGTGGATGCTGTGGGCAACGCAGAGAAAATCAACAGAATACTGCCTTGCTGAGATGAGAGGCCAAATGCGTGACTCAATGCCCAGGCAACAAGCGGCAGCAGAAAATGACGGATCGTCAAAACGGAGCCAGTCAGAATCTTCGATTTCGACAAAGCGCCAAACTGGAGACCAGCGCCCGCCGCCATCAAGCCGAGCGCGATTGAAGCCGCGCCAATGCGGTTTACGGTGGGTTCCAGCCATGTCGGAATCGAGAGGCCCAGCAGGTTTGCAAATAGCCCCGAGGCCGTGCCGATGATCAGGGGATTTCGCACCAGCTCTTTGAAGAAGCCTCTCCTGGCTTGCCTCGCCATAGGCCAAACTGCCGCAATATTGAACACAGGGACACATACGCCAATCAAAAGCGAGATCATGAGCAGCCCGGGAGGGCCCGCAATGCGCTCGGCAATAGCCAAAGCTATAAATGAGTTAAATCTGAAGGCTACTTGTGCGCCGCCTGCGTGTTCCCGGGCATCCACGTGCCGGCCAATCCAGGGTAAAAAAGGTATCGAATAAGACATCGCGATTCCAGCCGCCCCCATCACCAGGCCAGCAATCAGAAGGCTCGAAGTGTTCGCGATGTCCAGAGGGCTTTTGACAATCGACTGAAATAGCAGAATTGGGAACAGAAAGTAGTAGACCAGGACTTCTACCTGTTGCCAAACTTTGCGATCAAGAGAGGTATGCCGGCATAGGGCAAAACCACACAAAATTAAGGCGAAATCTGGAAACAATAAAGCTGCGTAGTTCACTCGCGAGAGAATAACAGTGATTCTTATGCGTACAGAATTTTGGTTGATCGGTGATCTGGACAACGCCATTGTCGGCGTGAAGCCAATAGTTTGCGTTATGAGTCCATGAATAAACTTTTTCCGACATTGGCCTGCGTTGTAGCTATGACCTCGGTGAGCCTTTCTGCGTCTGCAGTGACCTTAGAGGGCATTCATTTTGAAGACCTCGTTCGCATTGGGGCCAGCGATCTAAAGCTGAATGGGGTTGGCATTCGTGCCGTCTTCATTATTCGAGGGTATGTTGCCGGCCTCTATTTGAGTAACAAAGCGAGTACGCCCGCAGAGGTGCTCAACGCTACAGGGCCCAAGCGCGTCTTGATGCGCATGTTACGTGAAGCCACCGCGGAGGATTTCAACAAGGCGCTGATTGCAGGCATTCGGAAGAATGCAACTGATATTGAGCTACAAAGACTGCAAAGCCGGATCGACGAACTGGAAAGTACGATTGCCAAAGTGGGGTTTGTTCGCAAGGGGGATGCCATTTCGCTTGACTATGAACCAGATCGAGGTACGACGCTTGAAATCAACGGATCGTTGCGTGGCAGTCCTATTCCTGGTGCAGATTTTTACAATTCGGTATTGCAGATCTTTGTTGGTGAGCACCCGGTCGATGCGCGGCTGAAAAAAGGCATGTTGGGCCAATAAAGGAAATGATCTCTGTCGATAAGTCCAGTATTGATGAATTTGTTGACGCCTTGTGGCTTGAGGAAGGCCTGTCTGTCAATACTTTGTCGGCTTACCGGCGGGATCTGACACAGTTCGCACTCTGGACGGGCGAGCGGGCGCGGGGTTTGGCGGAAGTGACCACAAATGATTTGACGAGCTATTTTGCTTTTAGACATGGGGCCACAAAGGCTACTACTGCAAACCGTCGATTGTCAGTTCTGAAGCGTTTTTTCCGATGGGCCCTTCGTGAGCGCAAGGTCTCCAGTGACCCGACTTTGAAAATGCAGACGGCCCGGCAGGCCATGCGAATTCCCAAAACCTTGACAGAGCAGAGCGTTGAAGCATTGTTAATGGCGCCAGATATTGGCTCACCGCTGGGCATTCGGGATCGCACGATGCTGGAGCTGATGTACGCAAGTGGATTGCGGGTGAGCGAGCTGGTAAACCTCAAGGTTGCAAATATCAGTCTTGCAGATAGCGTCTTACGTGTATTTGGCAAGGGCAACAAGGAACGCCTGGTTCCATTTGGACAGACAGCCTCCCTTTGGTTGAATCGCTACTTGACAGAAGTTCGGCCTGTGCTGCTTCTGGGCAAGTCTGCTGACGATCTCTTTGTGACAAATCGGGGGGTAAGGGCCGGGAGTGCCATGTCGCGCGTCATGTTCTGGATGCTGGTGAAAAAATATGCAAGCAAAGCCGGAATCACCACGGCATTGTCGCCACATACCCTGAGACATGCATTTGCTACGCATTTGCTGAATCATGGCGCGGACCTTCGGGCCGTGCAGATGCTTCTGGGTCACGCGGATATTTCAACTACTACCATCTACACGCATGTGGCACGTGAGCGGCTCAAAGCCATTCATGCCCAGCATCACCCACGAGGTTGACCCGACGTTCCGGCCCCTCAGGGCATCACACCATCGGTCCAGGCGAGCGCTTGAAGATGCGCCCAATTGACCTGCCTGTTTGAAAGCAAAAGCGCATTGGCTGCTCGTGCAAACGCCTCGTCATTTGCCGTTTCACAGGCCTCTGCCAAATCCAGAAATGATGCGAATTTCCCGCTGCGATGCACCAGTGCCTGAACTACATCAGTGGGTAGCGACACCGATTCCAGCGCTTCCTTCAGCGGTATTCCCAGCATGTCGTCAAGTAAGGAAAAAACACCAGTAACAAATGCGTTGTCACAGTCCTCGGGTGGCAGGAGCTCAGTTGCCAACAATTCCATCAGACGTCCCCGCACGACCGCCTTGTTGCCCGTCAACGGTCCCGCTGGCCCCGCTGGCGAGGTTGTCATCAGAAGAACGGCCCATCTAAAAAGTTTCTTCAATCCTAGAAGCATGACGGCGTGACGGAAAGAGGTGATTTCACGGCTCATTCCAAAGCCTGAGGAGTTAATAAACCGAAGCAAATTGAATGAAAGGGTGGGGTCCTTCTTGAGAACGTCTTCAATCTCACCTGTGCTGGCCTGCTGCCTGACCAAGTTGATCAATTGAATGATATTCGCCTGCATCGGACGTATGACATTCATTTTCATTTCTACGGGCCTTTCAAACCAGAAGCCCTGAAACAGTTTTACCCCCATGTGCAGGAGCGACTTAAACTGGGCCTCAGTTTCGACCTTCTCTGCGATGAGTCGTGCGCTGCTGCGTCCCCCGGCCAGATTGACCAAATTGGCGAGCTGGTCGTGTTGCACCATGTTCATATCAATTTTTATGTAGGACGCGTAGGGTAGCCAAGCGGCATAAGCGGCGTCAAGAACCGTGTGCTTGAATGCCAGCCTGAATCCACGGCTATGGATATCCGCCAAAATGTGACGGCGATCATCGATGCCGTCTGGTTCCTCGTCTACCCCTGGAATTTCAAGAATCACACGATCAGGGCTAATCAACTCAAGATGCCCGCCAGCCAGACTTTCATGAGTGCAATTTATAAAAAGAGGTTTGAGTGTCACCCCCTCCTCGTACTCCGCTTGGGACAGTGCGTTAAAGAGCAACTCGGCGTCTGATGTCGCCGTATGCGAAGTCTGGTTGACCGATCTGTCAAATAGTTCGTACCCAAACACCGTGCGTTTGTCGTCCAGGATGGCCTGACGCGCAATCAGATGCGTTACCTTTGGCGTTTCAAAACCGGGTGTTTCAGAGGTCGACATATGCTTTGGGCTCAAGTAAACAAAAATCCAAGAAAGACAGCGGTAAACCGGCAAAAAAATCAGCCGCTAACTATGAGGAGTCGCATCCGGCTCCCGCAACAGGGATATCTCATATTCCGTAAAACCTGCCATCCGGCGTGCGGCGATGTTGAATGGTGGCTTTAAAACGGGCGCAGAGTATTGAGTTGCCAAACATGCGTAATGCGAAATTGGGTCTAGCCCGCGAGTCCGGCACAGCCAGTTGTACCATCGGTTTCCAATTGCCACGTGTCCCACTTCATCCGCGAGAATTTCATCCAGAATTTCGGCTGAGCGTAGTGTTTGAGGTGTACCTGCCTTGATTAGTCGGGCCTGAATTTGAGGCGTGGCATCCAGCCCCCGTGCCTCAAGGGTGCGCGGCACCAATGCCATTCTGGCAACGATATCTTCCCCGGTTCTTTCGCACATTGTCCACAAACCATCGTGGGCGGGGAAGTCGCCGTAGGCAAAACCAAGCGACTTCAGCTGTTCAACCAACAGCATAAAGTGTCTAGATTCGTCATGAGCAACATCCAGCCAATCGAGGTAATACCCGTCTGGCATACCCCTGAAGGCCAATATGGCATCCAGCGCAAGATCAATCGCGTTGAGTTCAATATGAACGATTGAATGGAGTAGCGCGGCGTGCCCACGGTCGGTGAAGGGCGAGCGCCTGGGCATCTTCGCTGCATCAACCAGTGCGGGGCGGGCCGGCCTCCCAGGAGGCGTTCGAGAACCCACAACGCAATACGACCGTAGGGTTTCCATCATTTCCCCAGGCTGCAAGGCCGTCACAAGATTCGCCTTCCTTACAGGGTCGGTCTGGGAAAAAGCCTCCAACAAACGGTTCGAGTGAGCCATCCTTACAATTCTAGGCTGTCAACAAGCGAGACGTCATGGCAATTTACACATTGAATGGTTTGGTCCCCGTTGTCGCCGAAACAGCATGGGTAGCAGATAGCGCTCAAATTATCGGCAAAGTGGAGTTAGGGGATGAGTCGAGTATTTGGTTTGGTACGGTGGCTAGGGGCGACTCCGAACTGATATCGGTCGGGCGTCGATCAAACGTCCAGGATGCATGCGTTCTGCACGCCGACCCGGGCATTCCGCTGACATTGGGGGACGACGTAACGGTTGGTCATCGCGTGATGCTTCATGGATGCACGATTGGCGATGGGTCTTTGATCGGCATCGGCGCTGTCGTTTTGAACAAGGCGAGAATCGGCAAAGGATGTCTGGTGGGGGC
>JAHEBY010000168.1 GCA_024642025.1 Comamonadaceae bacterium
AGAACCTGAAAAGACGTATAAACGGCGGTCTTTTGTCGCTGCCGCAGCGTGGCAGAAATAGCAAAAACATATAGATAAATTGGCCATTAGCCCCCGTCATTCAATAGCTTATAGCTATTTATTTAATAGTAAAATAAATCTGAATGGCCTGCCCGTCAAGACAAAAACGAGGCCTTTGACCGGCGGACAGACCCACGCGCCAGGGCGGCCACTGACGAACATCAAGGCCGGTGCATTTTTGCAGGCTGGACCTTGAAACCGGGCAAAAAGGCGCTATCATTAGCACTCGGACTACATGAGTGCTAGCAGCATTCAATACCGGAAGTTAATAAGCACCAACTTATGTGGTTGGTGCTTTTGATTTGTCAAAACCTGTTTCACAAACTCAAGGAGATCTCATGAAACTACGTCCTCTCGCCGATCGCGTGATCGTCAAACGTGTGGAAAACGAAACCAAAACCGCCTCCGGCATCGTCATTCCAGATAGCGCTGCCGAAAAGCCAGATCAGGGCGAAGTGCTGGCCGTTGGCCCTGGCAAGAAAAACGACAAGGGCGACCTGATTGCCATGAACGTCAAAGTGGGTGACCGCGTTTTGTTTGGCAAATACAGCGGCCAGACCGTCAAGGTGGACGGCGACGAGCTGTTGGTCATGAAAGAAGACGACCTGTTTGCCGTGGTCGAGAAGAAGTAAGCTTTCTTTTTTACTATTGATTTAATAGCTGGTTGCGCAAATTACACGCGGGCTAGCATCACTTTTTACTCAAAATAGGAGCCAATCATGGCAGCAAAAGACGTAATTTTCGGCGGCGAAGCCCGCGCACGTATGGTCGAGGGTGTGAACATCCTGGCCAATGCAGTCAAAGTCACCCTGGGCCCCAAAGGCCGCAATGTGGTGCTGGAGCGCTCGTTTGGCGCCCCAACCGTCACCAAAGACGGTGTGTCCGTAGCCAAGGAAATCGAACTCAAGGACAAGCTTCAGAACATGGGTGCACAGATGGTCAAGGAAGTTGCTTCCAAGACGTCTGACATCGCTGGCGACGGTACCACCACCGCCACCGTGCTGGCCCAGTCCATCATCCGCGAAGGCATGAAATATGTAGCCGCCGGCATGAACCCGATGGACCTGAAGCGCGGCATCGACAAGGCTGTAACCGCCCTGGTCGAGCAGCTCAAAAAGGCTTCCAAGGCCACCACCACCTCCAAAGAAATCGCCCAGGTTGGCTCGATCTCTGCCAACTCCGACGAAACCATCGGCAAGATCATTGCTGACGCAATGGACAAAGTCGGCAAAGAAGGCGTGATCACCGTGGAAGACGGCAAATCACTCGAGTCCGAGCTCGAAGTGGTGGAAGGCATGCAGTTTGACCGCGGCTACCTGTCGCCATACTTCATCAACAACCCCGAAAAACAGGCTGCCATGCTGGACAACCCGTTTGTCCTGCTGTTCGACAAGAAGATCAGCAACATCCGCGACCTGTTGCCTACACTGGAAGCCGTGGCCAAGGCTGGCCGCCCACTCCTGATCATTGCCGAAGAAGTTGAAGGCGAAGCCCTGGCTACGCTGGTGGTCAACACCATTCGCGGCATCCTGAAGGTTGTGGCTGTGAAGGCGCCAGGCTTTGGCGACCGTCGCAAAGCCATGCTGGAAGACATCGCCATCCTGACGGGCGGCAAGGTTATCGCTGAAGAAGTGGGCCTGACGCTTGAGAAAGTCACGCTGGCTGACCTCGGCCAGGCCAAGCGCGTCGAAGTGGGCAAGGAAAACACCATCATCATCGACGGCGCTGGTGCAGCTGGCGACATCGAAGCCCGCGTCAAGCAAGTGCGCGTGCAGATCGAAGAAGCTACGAGCGACTACGACCGCGAGAAGCTGCAGGAGCGCGTGGCCAAGCTGGCTGGCGGCGTGGCACTGATCAAGGTTGGCGCTGCCACCGAAGTCGAAATGAAAGAGAAAAAAGCCCGCGTGGAAGACGCTCTGCACGCCACCCGCGCTGCCGTTGAAGAAGGCATTGTGGCTGGTGGTGGCGTGGCTCTGCTGCGCGCCAAGCAGGCTGCTGGCGCCATCAAAGGTGACAACGCCGACCAGGACGCCGGTATCAAGCTGGTGCTCAAGGCCATCGAAGCACCTCTGCGCGAGATCGTTTACAACGCCGGTGGCGAAGCCTCTGTGGTGGTGAACGCCGTGATGGGCGGCAAAGGCAACTACGGCTTCAACGCCGCCAACGACACCTACGGCGACATGATCGAAATGGGTATTCTGGACCCCACCAAAGTGACCCGCACCGCACTGCAAAACGCAGCGTCGGTCGCGTCCCTGATGTTGACCACCGAAGCCATGATTGCTGAAGCACCAAAAGACGAGCCAGCTGGCGGCGGCATGCCTGGCGGCATGGGTGGTGATATGGGTGGCATGGGCGGCATGGGCGGCATGGGCATGTAATTCATCACGAAATCACGCGATACCGTCGTTACAACGCCTTGCCGTACCGTAGGTACTGTCGGCGGCGTTGCGCCTAGGTCTCGCGCGATTGCGCGATGAATGCGCAGGGCTTCAGCCCAAGCCGCGTCGAAGTCCGCATCGGTTTTCGATAAAAATTAAAAACCCCGCAAGGTGCGAGCCTTGCGGGGTTTTTATTGCTTCCTTTTTAATAGCTAACTATCTAATTTGCACGGGGGCTAACGGCCAATTTGACCCAAAAATAAGTCAATTTGGCAGCATAAAGCCCGCAAAAAACGCGGCCAGTGCGTCGTGCGCGTTCAGCGGCAGCACGTGGGCGATATATTGGTCGGGGCGCACCACGACCAGCGCGCCTTGTTGACGGTTCACGCCGCGCACATCAAAGATATTGGGCCCATTTTTCAGGTCCGGGGAAAACACTTTTTCGTAGTCCCGCAGGCCGAGCTTGCCTTTTTGTGGCAGCAGCAGCGCGGGCATGGACTCAATGGCGAGGTCGTGGTGGCTTTGCTGAAAGATGGCGCGCAGATCAAATACCGAGTCGATGTCCTGCCCGGGCCGGGTAAAACGGCGAACGGGTGAGGCGTCAGACTGTTCAAGAAAGTCACACAGGGCGTGGATGCTGCCTCCACCACGCCCGTTGCCGTCGCCGACATCATTGGCCGCGGCAAAGGCGTAGAGCCGCCAGCGCCCATCTGCCTTGCCTGCGTGGCCCAGCTCGACCCGCTTGGCGTCGGCAATGCGCATCACGGGGGCGGAGTGAAAACGGGTGCCCACTGCAAAGCCGGTCGCCAGCGCCTGATGGATCGTGTCACCGCAGATGATGGACGGCTGATACAGCGTGCCGTAGCCAGCCGTGTAGCGCAAGTGTTGCTGGAAATAGGTCTGAAACGCTTTGGGATCGACGCCGCCGCCAGCATCTGCCGAGTCCGCCTTGTCACCCGCCGCGTCCGCTTTTGCCTCGGCCGGCTTGTCGCTGATCATGCGCGACCATTCGCGGTCAAACTCGATCAGTTCGTTGCCCACGGCCTGCCGCTCAGCGTTGTAGGTGGTCAGCAACTGCGGCGTGCACTGTCCGCGCAGCACGGCAGCGAGCTTCCAGCCGAGGTTGAAGGTGTCCTGCATCGAGCAATTCATGCCCTGCCCGGCCTTGGGGCTGTGAGTGTGGCAGGCGTCCCCGGCGATAAAGACATGAGGAATGTTGTCGCCCTGATCTTGCGCCGAAAGGTTGTCGTAGCGGTCGCAAATGCGCTGGCCGATCTCATACACCGACCACCAGGGCACCTCTTTCACATCCAGCGTGTAGGGGTGAAAGATTCGCTGGGCGGTGGCAATCAGCTGGTCCAGCGTGATCTTGCGCTGGGCCACGCGCTCGTCTTCACCCAGCTTGTCCATCGCAACGTACAGGCGAAACAGATAACCGCCCTCGCGCGGAATGATCATCAAATTGCCGCCGTTGGCGGACTGGATGGCGACCTTGTAGCGCACGTCGGGGAAATCGGTGACCGCCAGCACGTCCATCACGCCCCACGCGTGGTTGGCCGAGTCGCCGACGAGTTGCTGGCCAATGGATTTGCGCACCGCGCTGCGGGCACCGTCGCAGCCCACCACGTAGCGGGCGCGAACGGTTTCCACCTGCCCTGCATGCGCCGCATCGGTGCGCTCCAGTCGAACAGTGACCGGGTAGTCGGCGGCTTTCTGGTCCACCGACACATCGATCAGCTTGCGCGAATAGTGAGGCTCCAGCCTGCTGGGCGAGTTGCGCATGGATTCCAGATAAAAGTCGTGCACACGGGCCTGGTTCAGCACCACGTGCGGGAACTCCGAAAGCCCGTCCTCGGTATCCTGCACGCGGCCATGCCGCACGATGTGGCTGGGGTTTTTGTCGTCCGGCTTCCAGAAGGTGACTTCGTTGATCCAGCAGGCTTCTTTCATCACCCTTTCGGCAAAGTTGAAAGCCTCAAACATCTCCATGGTGCGACAGGCAATGCCATCGGCCTGACCGAGTTGCAGCGGGCCGTCTTTTTGCTCCACGATGCAGGTTCGAATATCCGGAAAAGCTGCCAGCTGCGCCGCGAGCGTGAGCCCGGCCGGGCCACATCCGACGATCAGCACATCGACCTCGGCAGGTATCGAATGACCCTGCGGCGCCGCCCAGAGTGAGGCTGGCGCGAGGTGGGGATCGCCGGGCCTGAACCCGTCCAGGTTGAATTGCATGACCGTGTCTCCAGAGCGTTTGGCAATCGACCTCAATTCAAGGTCAATTTACGGGAAGTTTATGGGAAACCATGCGGCCCGAACGGGCCGCTGCACCAGGCCGCCAGCCCCCCTGGCCGACGCAAACGGGGGGATCGCTGCGGACAGCTCCCCTTGTCATGTTGGAATTAATTTCACGCGAACCTGAAAAAAAAAGACATCGATACGTCATCCGTTTGCAGAAAACAAAGGGTTTACACCTAGTAACTTCGATCTTGCTGCTCCTTAAAGTGAAAACTGCCTTTGGTAATTCACAGGTTTTTACTTAAGGCCTCTGCGAATACTTTCAATCAATAAAGGAGAAGTTCGTGAAAAAGGTCACACTGACATCACTCGCGTTTGCTGTAGCCACTTTGAGCGCCGCTTCAGCCAACGCTCAAGACACCAACTTGTCGACACTCCAGCGCATGGGGAATACGTCGACCAGCATGGTCATTCCGTCCGTGCCGCAAGAGGGTAAAAATGCGGACGCCATCCGGGCCAATCTGAAAAAAGTCAAACTGCCGGACGGGTTCAAAATCGACTTGTATGCCATCGTGCCCGACGCCCGCTACATGGCCGTTGCCCCCTCCACCAACATGCTGTTTGTCGGGACCCGCAAGACAACGGTCTGGGCCGTCACCAACCGCAACAACGGTGACGCCGCAACCGAAGTCAAAGCCTTTGCGCCATCGATCAAATTCAGCAACCCCAATGGCGTTTGCTTTACGAAGGACGGGTTTTTGATCGTTGCAGAATCCAATCGCATCCTGCACTTTCCAGCAGCCGAATATTTCTATGAAGGACCGGACGTTGCCGTGGGCGTGGTCGTTCCTGAGGGCAAGTTGATCCCGGTGGAAGAGCAGTCGTTCAACCACACGGGGCGCGTCTGCCGGGTGGACAAAGACGGCAAGATCTTTGTGAACCTGGGGCAACCGTATAACGTGCAGCCCGCCGACAAAGTGGCCCTGTATGAGTCGCTGGGCATTGGCGGCATCGTGCGCTATAACGGTCTGGATGGGTCAGGCCGCACGGTCTACTCGGTGGGTATGCGCAACCCGGCTGGCCTCTCGATCGGGCCAAAAGGCGACATTTGGGCCTCTGACAACCAGGTTGACGGTTTGGGCGACGACGTTCCTCCGGGCGAGTTGAACAAAATCACCAAGCAGGGCGAGCACTTTGGCTTTCCGTATTACAACGGGCATTTCAAGGTGGCGGGCTCGCCAGCAGCACCTGACCTGAAGGAC
>JAHEBY010000169.1 GCA_024642025.1 Comamonadaceae bacterium
CGCAGCGCCGGGTGCCAGGTTGAATGAAACGGTCACCGCCTGCAGTTGCCCGACGTGGTTGATCGCGGTCGGCCCTACGCCTCGCGAAACGGTGGTGAAACTCGACAAAGGCACAAGTGCACCCGTGTTCGAGCGCACATAAATGCCGTTTAACGCGCCTTCGTCCTGCTTGTCCTGCGCCTGCACACCCATGATGACGGAATAGCTGTCTGTTGGCAGATAGATGGTCGAAACCTGCCTTTCACCAAATGCAGCATAGAGCGCACTACGAATTGTCTCGACAGATATGCCCAAAGTGTTGGCGCGGTCCCGGTCAATGTCCAGCCGTGCTTGCAGGCTGCGCAGTTGGGCATCACTTGTTACGTCGCGGAACATGGGGTCGTCACGCAGCCGATCCTGCAATTTGTTTGCCCACCCGTTGAGTTCATCAGCCCGGACGCTTTGCAGGATGTACTGAAATTGCGATTTGCTGGGTCGCCCACCGAGTTGCAGGTTTTGTACAGGCCGCAGGAACACGTTGATGCCGGCAACCCCGCGCAATTTCTTTCGGAGATTCTCAACGACCTGCTTCATGGTCGGACGCTCTCTGGCTGGCTTTAGCGAGATAAACATGCGTCCGGTGTTGGAGCCACCGTTGAATGAGCTCACATTCAGAACGGCTGGGTCTGACCGGATCAATTGGGCCGCCTGCTCCTGAAGGCGCACCATGTCAGGAAAGGAGATGTCTTCTGCGGCCTCGGTGCTCACGCTCAGCTGGCCAATGTCTTCCTCGGGGAAGAATCCTTTCGGAATAATCATGAACATCCAGACCGTAGCCACGAGAGTCGCCAACGCCAAGAGCATCACGGATTTGCGGTGAGCCAGCGAGAGGTCCAGCAACCGCGTGTATCCAGCCAGCAAACCGTTAAAGCCCTTCTCGAAAAGGCGAACCAGAAAGCCAGGCGGCTTCTTGTGCGCGTCGTCAGTCAGAAATCGACTCGCCATCATGGGTACGAGGGTCAAAGATACAAAGGCCGAGACCAGAATGGCAAGTCCGACCACTACGGCAAACTCGTGGAACAGCAAACCGACCACGCCGGGCATGAAAAAGATGGGGATGAACACTGCGATCAGCGAAGTGGAAATCGAGATGATCGTGAAGCTGACTTCCCGCGCACCCTTGAGCGCAGCTGAGAACGGATCCATTCCCTCTTCCACATGGCGCATGATGTTTTCCAGAACGACAATTGCGTCGTCCACGACCAGACCCACAGCCAGCGTCAACCCCAACAGCGAAATGTTATCCAGACTGTATGAGAGGCCCCAAAGCAGTGCTACCGCGCCGATCAGCGAAATGGGCAATGAAAGGGCTGGAATAACCGTTGCAACAAAGCGGCGCAGAAACAGGAAAATAACCAGCACCACCAGGACAATTGTTCCGATCAACGTAAAAGTTACGTCGTGAAGCGCTTCCCGAATGGAAAGAGACCGGTCGTTTACTGGGGTAAGCCCCACCGACTGCGGCATTTGGGCCTTTAAGGACGGGAGCACGGCACGTACGGAGTCAACCACCTTGACGGTATTGGCGCCGGGTTGCCGCTGGATGGCAATGGTGATCGAGTTTTCACCATTTAGTGTGGCCCAGGATTTCAGCGTTTCAATGCTGTCGTAAACCGTGGCTACCTCGTTCAGGCGCACAGGATTCCCCGCGCGGTTGCTGACGATCAACTTGGCGAAGTCAACGGCAGTCTTCAACTGCTGGTTTGTCTGTAAGGTCAGCGATTGCTTTGGGCCTTCCCAGGTGCCAACCGGCGTGTTGACATTGGCCGCCCTGAGGGCACTTGCCAGCTCGTCCAGTCCGATGTTGCGGGCCGCGAGCGCAGCAGGTTGAACATCAACGCGCACGGCGAAGCGCTTGGACCCAAAAATGTTGACTTGAGCAATGCCATCTATTGTCGAAAGGGCCGGCGAGATCAGGTGCTCGGCAAAATCCTGAAGTTCAGCTGGGGCGAGGGATGGAGAAGTCAGCGCGAGAAAGAGTATGGGCGCGTCCGCCGGGTTGACCTTTCGGTATGACGGGGGTTGTGTCATATCCTGGGGGAGTGCCCGCTGGACTCGGAGCAAGGCAGCCTGAACGTCCACGGCGGCCGCATCAATGTCCCTCGCTTCATCAAACTCCAGTGTTAGCGAGGTGCTGCCCAATGTGCTGGTGGAGCTGATGGTGCGCAGACCCGGAACGGTTTGGAACTGCTTCTCCAGCGGCAACGCGACAGAGCTGGCCATGGTGTCGGGACTTGCGCCCGGTAACGACGCTGACACGCTAATGACCGGCGTGTCGTAACTCGGTAGGGCTGCCACAGGAATTGTGCGCAGTCCAATAGCCCCAGCACCCACAATGGCGGCGTTGAGGAGCACCGTCATCACTGGACGGCGAATAAACAGCTCCGAGAAATTCACAGCGCCTCCGCCCTTGGAGCGGAAGCGCCCTTGTTTTTGGGTTTGCCACTGCCTCCACCGCCTGCGCCCCCCCCCTCGCCGCGTGAACCGCCTGGCGCCTTGTCTGATGGATCGCGAGTCTTCACTTGTACGGTCGCTCCAGGCCGCAGGTTTTGTCGGCCATCCAGAACAATGGATTCCCCTGCTTCAATGCCGCTAACAGCTGCATCAAGGCCCTGAGCATACTGAACCTGCACCGGACGTATTACGGCTTTGCCATCAACCACCGCGTAAACCAGAGAGCCTCTGGCGCCCTGGATGACAGCTGCCTGGGGGATCACCACAGCGTCTTTCAACGTCTGAGTTTTGAGGCTCACATTGACAAAGGCGCTGGGCCAAAGCTTCCCCTCAGCATTTTTGAAGACCGCTTTTACCTTGACCGTTCCCGAGTTCGGGTCAACCGCGTTGTCGACAAATTGAAGTCGACCGGAAAAGGCACCACCTCCATCGGGCAGCGTTGCAGAGACCTCCTTGCCACCTTCATTCAACGCGCTCAGCGCGTCTGGCAGATTGCGCTGGGGCAGATTGAACAGCACAGCGATTGGGTCCAGCTGAGTGATGGTGACCAGCGTGGTCACACCAGCCTGTACGGTGCTGCCCGCAAACACGTTGACTGCTCCTACGCGACCAGCACTGGGAGCAATGATGCGTGCGTTAGACAAGGCCACCTTTGCGGCTTGCACGCCCGCCTGGTCAGTTACCAACTGGGCATTCAGACCATCGACCTGGCTCTGAACAGTATCGACCACGCCTTGCGAGATAAAACCCTGTGCCAGCAATTCCTTGTTGCGCGCCAGCAGACGTTTTGCGTCGGCCAACGCTGCAGCGTCTTTCGCCAATTGCCCTGTTGCCTTGCTGACATTGGCCTCCTCAGTACGTGCATCAAGCGTGAACAGAGGCTCTCCCTTCTTTACGGACTGTCCTTCTTTGAAATGCACCTTGGTGATAACACTTGATAACTGCGAGCGCACTTCCACCACCGACATCGGTGAAATCGTTCCGGTCGCTTGTAGCATCACCGGGAAATCACGCTTTTGCGCGGCAACGATTGAGACGCTGACTGGAGGTCCCTTGATTTGCCCAGAAGGCGACGACGAACCAGCTGGCGACGATGCGGTCGCCGAGGCAGGAGCCGGTGCCGATGTATTGGCCGCGGCCCCCGGGGCATCTGCTTTACCGAAACACCCTCCCAGGACGCCCAACGATATTGCCAGAAAGGCGATATGGGCAGCTGAGTTGCTCGCTACCCCCGCGGGTGTAGCCATGAACCTGTTTTGCATGATCTATCAACTAATATGTTAAGACGAGCCAGAGACAGCACTTGCGTGAGCCGGGCGCATGTTACTCCGTTTTGGAGATATAACCGGTCTGGCTTCGGTCAGTCGGATTATCCTGTTTGCGCCGTCGCAGCTGTAGTGCCCTGGGAAGAAATATGTAAAGCTTGGGTAAAAGAAGATGGATTGCCGGGAATCTGCCTGGATACGCACACACAATGGCGTTTATGTTGAACTTGGGGGGAGATTGAGTGGCTCAAGCTGAATCCGTCAAGTACGGACGTGTCGCGCAAGCCTTGCATTGGCTTACAGCGATTACCGTGCTCGTTGCGTTTATTTATGGCCTCGGCGGGCCAGAGCATCGCGTGTATGCCAGCTCGCGGGATTTTGATCGCCAGCTGCACGAGACTCTGGGGATGTGCGTTTTGGTGCTCACTCTTTTTCGCTTGGTGTGGCGGATCTATGACGCGCCACCTGCTCCTGAAAAAATGTCGCCGATCTTGCATCGAGTCTCCCAAACGGTACAGGTTTTGCTATATGTATTGCTCTTTGCAGTGCCACTTACTGCGATTGTGGGCGCCTGGCTTGAGGGCCATCCAGTTGCCTTTATTGGGGGTTTCCAAATACTTCCGTTGGTGGCGCCTCAACACGCCATGGGCGTAACAGTTTCGGAAATTCACACGTGGCTGGGCGATGCCATCATGTGGCTTGCGGGCTTCCATGCAATGGCAGCGCTTTTTCACCATTTCTATTTGAAGGACAGGGTCCTGATGGCGATGCTACCCGGCAAGCCTCTTTAGGCTTTTCTCGAAGCCAGCAAAATCCCGCCAACGATCAATACGAATGCCAAGCCATGGAAAATTCGTGGCGCTTCTCCCAGGAAGGCAGCTGAAAGCAGTGCGGCAAAAAGCGGGGTTAGATTGACAAAAAAAGCGGCCACGGCTGGTCCTACCCGTTGCACGCCCAAGCCGTAGCTTCTGTAGGCCAGAATGGATGGGCCGACTGCGACAAACAGCAGCGCGGCGCACAATGGCCAGCCCCAGGAGATATGGGCGTCTGTTAGAGACCATTCGGCCCCCGCAAACAGGCCGGCCCAGCCAAGTCCGAAAACCATTTGCGCCACCAGAAAGGCGGCCCAGTTGCCACGAATCTCAGGATGGTCGACTGGTTGACTCAAATGCCAGCTGTAAAAGGCCCATGCAAGCGTGGCGAGCAACACATAAACATCTCCTGGAAGCAGCCGCAGTTGCAGCAGGAGAGCTGGCTCGCCGCGACACAAAACCAGCAATACCCCGGCAATTGAGAGCAAAGCTCCGCCAACTTGCCGCCGAGAAATGGTCTGCCCAAAGAAAAGACGACCCACTGCCAACATGAATATGGGTGTGCTGGAGGCCACCAGTGTGACGTTGATCGGAGTGGACGTATTTAACGCCAGATATTGCAGTGTGTTGTAACAGCCTACACCCAATAGCCCCAGCAGCGCGTAACGCCTCCAACTCGACCACAAGACACTATTGCGCTTCAGAATTGCGTAACTCAGCGGTAAAAGGAGTGCAAAGGCGAGCAGCCAGCGCAAGAAATTCAAGGTTATCGGGGATATCAGTGGCACCACAACACGCCCCACTACGGCATTGCCGGCCCACATCAATGGGGGAACAAGCAATAGGGCAGCCGTGGCGGGTGTCAGGCGTTGGTTCATGCTCGCACTGTAACAAGCCCGTGGCATCAAAGGCATTACGGACAATTGCATAATCGGTTTGATCAAGCCAAAACAACAGGAGATTTATGATGAGCAAAGCGATCCGGATTGAACGCAACGGTGGCCCAGACGAATTGAAATTGGTCGATGTCACGGTGGGCGATCCCGCTGCGGGTGAAATCCGCATCCGTCACAAGGCCATTGGGCTGAACTTTATTGACGTGTATCAGCGTTCTGGCCTGTACACCTTCCCTATGCCCTTGCAGCTGGGCATGGAGGGCTCGGGCGTGGTGGAGGCGGTCGGGGAGGGCGTCACCCATCTAAAGGTGGGCGACCGGGCTGCCTATGCCAGCAATCCACCTGGCAGCTACAGCGAAGCGCGGGTTATGCCCGCCAAGTGCGTATGCAAGTTGCCGGATGCCATATCTTTTGAAACCGGCGCCGCCATGATGCTCAAAGGTCTGACTGCACAGTACCTTCTCAAGAAGA
>JAHEBY010000170.1 GCA_024642025.1 Comamonadaceae bacterium
GAAGACGTGCGCGTGACCACCCGCCTGGTCGATTCGCCAGCCTGCCTGGTGGTGCAAGACCATGGCATGAGCACCCAGCTGGCCCGCATGCTCAAGCAGGCCGGTCAGGAAGCCCCTGAAGTGAAGCCGGTGCTTGAAGTGAATGCCGAGCACGCTTTGGTGAAAAAGCTCGATGGCTCCGTGCATTTCAACGATCTGGCGAACATCCTGTTTGATCAGGCGCTGCTGGCTGAAGGCGGCATGCCGGCGGACCCGGCAGCTTACGTCAAACGCGTGAATGCGCTTTTGGTGTAAGAATGCTTCGATGACCCGCCTGACCCGCACCTTTCCCCTTGGCCAGCCCGCATGGCTGGCTGGGCCTGTTGGGGCAGCGGCCCTCATGATGGCGACCGTCTTTCTGGCGGGTTGTTCCAGCGTCGGTTATGGCGTTGGCATTGGCATTCCCACAGGCATTCCAGGGGTTTCCATCGGTGTGGGCGTGGGTAGCGGCGGCGTTAACGCTGGCGTCAGCGCAGGCTCTGGCCCAGTGAGGGCCGGGGTAGGCGTCAATCAGGGTGGCCAGGTCAGTGCGGGCGTTGGTGTGGGGGCAAGCACCAACGTGGGAGGCGGTGTGAGCGTGGGCGGTGGTGTGGGAACCAGCACCGTGATTTACGACCCCGACAAGGATAAACTGAAGCATTGAGGCCTTCAGCCCTCGTACCAATTGGTCGATCTGCTATTTTTTACATAGCAATTACAGGTTCAGCGCCGATATTCGACCCCGTTGGGCCGAATTTGCTGTCAAGCCGACGTGGTGCCCGCTTGCTGCGCTGCCAGCTGTTCGTCCAGCTCTTTGCAGGACGGCGCGCACACCGCCTGGGATTTACCCAGCACCTTGCGCGTGCCCATCATGGAGCGCACCCGGTGCTTGCCGCACATGAAGCACGACATGGTGGCGCCACCAAAGGCGGTAGCGGCGGCAAACGGCGAGCCTGAGACCTTGGATTTGTAACGCAGGCCGCCATCGAGCATGGCAGTTTTGGCTTCGGATTTAGCCATGAAACAGGTCCTCCAGAGGCGAAATTGTCTTCAAATTCTTCTTGGCGGGGTACCTTATTCAAGCGCCCGCGTACCCCCCTATCATGCCACGAGTGGCAATTCCCCCATCGCTTCCACCTGTTCTTCGAGCATTTGCACCTGGCCTTGCCAGTAGTCACTGGAGCCAAACCAGGGGAAATTGATGGGAAAAGCGGGGTCGTCCCAGCGCCGCGCCAGCCACGCGCTGTAGTGAATCAGGCGCAGCGTGCGCAGCGGCTCAATGAGCGCCAGCTCGCGCCGGTCGAACGACCGAAATTGCTCGTATCCATCCACCAGCGCGCCGAGCTGGCGGGTGCGCTGAGCCCGGTCACCACTGAGCAGCATCCACAAATCCTGCACCGCTGGGCCCATGCGCGCGTCGTCCAGGTCCACAAAGTGCGGCCCCGGACCGGCGCTGGCCGGCACATCAGCCGGTGTCCACAGAATGTTGCCGGGATGGCAATCGCCGTGCAGTCTCAACACGGCAATGGAATCCGGGTTTTCGCTATTTTTTGAATCTTTTTGGCCCTTAGCCCCCGTCAAACATGCGTAGGTAGCTATTATATTAATAGCATTCTGAGATACCCTTTCCCACGCGGACTGCACGTCCAGCGGCACCTTGTCGTGCGCCAGCAGCCATTCGCGCGAGTCGATACCAAAGGTCTGCACATTCAGCGCCGGGCGTGTGGCAAAGGGCTTGGCCGCGCCCACCGTGTGGATGCGCGCCAGAAAGCGGCCGATCCACTCCAGCACGTCCAGGTCGTCCAGCTCGGGGGCACGGCCGCCGCGGCGCGGACTCACGCTGAAGGCAAAGCCGCCAAAGTGGTGCAGGGTCTGGCCACCCAATACAAGCGGTCCGATAGCGGGAACCTCTGCAGCCATCAGCTCGGCAGAAAACGCGTGCTCCTCCAGAATTTGCGCCTCGCTCCAGCGTTCCGGGCGATAGAACTTGGCGACAACTGCCCGACCGTCTTCAAGATGCACCTGATAGACGCGGTTTTCATACGAGCTGAGCGCCTGCAGGCGGCCGTCGCCCAGCAGGCCCACACTGGCCAGCGCATCCAGAACGACATCGGGAGTGAGGGACTCAAAAGCGTGCGTGGTGGCGTGTGTGGTTGCGTGCATGGTGCATTGTCCCCTGCCACGGCCCCTCAACCGGGTGGACGCTGCCGCAATCATTGCAGCAGCGTCAATCGGCAATGCTGAGGATATGCCCCTCGCGCGGGTTGCCCTTGCCGCCCAGAACGGCCTGATAGGCCGCCAGTGCGGCTTGTTGGCCCCGGTGGTGGTGCACCCGCAGCCAGGGCTCGGCGGGGTCGCTCACGCGCGCCAGGAGCGCTTGCCAGCCCTCCACAAGGCGCTGGCCAAACGCCTGCGCACCCCAATCAGCATGGCGCTTTTTGATTTGCGCCGGCGCGAAGAACAGCGTCGCCTTGGGGCCAGGCAAGTCCCTGGCGCCACCGAGCTTTTCCACGTGCGTGCCGCCAATCGAGCAGCTGTAGGCGAGATTGACAAAGCGGGTATGAATGGCGTGCCGCAGTATGGCGTTGCCAGCAAAGTCAACATAAACACAGGGTGCGCTGGCGTCGACCTGACCGAGTTGGTCATACGTGAGCACCCGGTCGTAGCAGCCCAGACTCTCGCAATAGGCTACGTTGGCGGCAGATGTAAGGCCCACCACCTCAATGCCTTCGCCCGTGCCCTGCGCGGCGCGGGAGCGCACGGCCAACACAAACGCCGTGCCCCAGGCCGTCTTGCTTGACGCGCTGGAGAGCAGCAGCACGGCTCGCTTGCCGGGCGTGGCTGCAGCCCCAAAAAACGCGTTGTCAGCCAGAAAGTCGTCAATTAACCATGACGTGACGAACAAGGGCCGCAAAAGGGCCTGTAAGTCTTCGGTTTCAGCGGTGTAAAACGGGTCGGCAGCACAGCGCATGTACTGGTTGTAAACGGCGTGAAGCGCCTGCCGGTGCGCGGCAGCGTCTACAAAACCGGCGGGCGTGACGCGGGCTGGCGCCAGCACCACGCTCGTGGCCATGGGATAGTAGCCATACAGCCGCTCTCCCACCTCAACACCTGGGCAAGACGACTCCACGACGCTGCCAAAACCCCAGACCGGAATGATGCCCATGCCCACATGCTGTGGCGCCGCCGGGAAAAAGGCCCAGTAGTTCATCGCGTCGCCAAACGCTGCATAGGTGATGTTGTTGGCGGTGAGCGCAAATCGGTCTACCCGGACGCGCACCTCGCCAGCCTGCAGCGGCACGTCGGGCTCTGTGGCCCATTCAGCGCTGGCCAAGAGGTCTTTGCGGACCAGCAGGCGGGTCGTCGTGCTCATAGTGGGTCGTCAAAAGCCGTTCAATAACCCTGAATCAGGCCAGTGTGATGGTCACGTCGATATTACCGCGGGTAGCGTTGGAATACGGGCACACTTCATGGGCCTTGTCGACCAGGGCTTGTGCCGCTGTACGTTCCATGCCCGGAATGTTGACAACCATCTGCACCTCAATGCCGAAGCCCGCAGGTATTTGACCAATACCGACGGTGGCGTTGATGGATGTGTCTGCGGGCAAGGGAATCTTTTTCATGCCAGCCACGAATTTCATGGCGCCAATGAAGCAGGCGCTGTAGCCCGCGGCAAACAGCTGCTCCGGATTCACACCACCACCCGCGCCGCCCATTTCTTTGGGAACTGTCAGCTTGACGTCCAGCAGGCCGTCAGACGTGCGGCTGGTGCCATCACGGCCGCCGGTGGAGGTGGCATGCGCTTTGTAGACAACTTTTTCGATTTTGGTAACCATGGTTTTTCTCTCTTTTGGAAGTGCTTCTCAAATGCGAAGCGGGTTGTGAAAATGAAAACTGGGAATGAAGGCCCGGGCTGTAGGCAAGTAGGCAGCGGGACCAACCCACCCGTGCTATCCAGCTACGCCCTGAGCAAGGTTCTGGCGCAGGGCTTTGACCTGCTGCGTCAGCGAAACCAGCTCCGTCAGTGGCTGTTGTGCGGCGCCCGCTACGCAGCCAGGAATATGCGCGGCGCTGACTTTTAGCCCACGGCCCGCATCGGTCAACACGACATGGACACGGCGTTCGTCATCGGCACTACGCTCGCGCAGCACAATGCCTGCAGTCTCCAGCCGCTTGAGCAAGGGCGTGAGCGTGCCGGAATCCAGATGCAGACGCGAGCCGATGTCAGACACTGTCTGCTCATCCTGCTCCCACAAAACCAGCATCACCAGGTATTGCGGGTATGTCAGCCCAATGGCGTCGAGCAGCGGCTTGTAAAGCTTGGTCATCGCGAGCGACGCGGAATACAGCGCAAAACAAAGCTGGTTGTCCAGCAATAGTGCCGGGTCTGACGGATGCGACAGGGTTTGCGCTTTTTTGGTTAACGTCATGACTGAATTATTGCACAAAATTAAATTGTGTGCAACTTATTTGATCGTCACGGCCCGCGCCTGTTCGCTTAATACTGATCCACGCACCAATCAGGGTAAACGGGGATCGCCATTAAAGTGCGCTCCTTAAACAAAATCGTCGTTGTGGACTATCGTTTGAGGATGTTCGATTACATCATCATCGGCGGCGGATCTGCCGGGTGCGTGCTGGCTGCGCGCCTGTCTGAAGACCCCAATGTCAACGTGGCATTGCTGGAGGCCGGCCCTGCCGACAAAAGCGTGCTGATCCATTGCCCGGCAGGCATTGCCATGTTGGCCCAGCTGGGGAGCAACAGCTGGCGCTTCAGCACGGTGCCACAAGCGGGGCTCAATGGCCGTAAGGGCTATCAACCGCGCGGCAAGGTGCTGGGCGGCTCCAGCTCCATCAACGCCATGGTTTACGCGCGCGGGCATCGCTCCGACTACAACCGGTGGGCCGCAGAAGGCAATGCCGGCTGGAGCTATAACGACGTGCTGCCTTACTTCAAACGGGCCGAAAACAACGAGCGCGGCGGGGACGCCTTTCACGGCACTGGCGGCCCGCTAAACGTAAAAGATCTGACCTCGCCCAACCCGTTTGGCCCGATCTTTGTGAAGGCCGGAACCGAGGCTGGCTACCCTGCCAACACCGATTTCAACGGCGCCGATCAGGAAGGCGTTGGCATGTTTCAGGTGACCCACAAAAATGGCGAACGCTTCAGTGCAGCCAAGGCCTACCTGACACCCAACTTGTCGCGCAGCAATCTGCATGTCATCACCGCGGCGCATACCACGCGCATCCTGTTCGAGAAAAAGCGCGCTGTTGGCGTGGAGTACCACCACGAAGGGAATGTGAAGCAGCTCAAGGCGGCACGCGAGGTGCTGTTGTGCGCAGGCGCTTTGCAGTCGCCGCAGATTTTGATGCTGTCGGGCATCGGTGAGCGAGCCGCCCTGTTGCACCATGGCATCCCGCTGGTGCACGAATTGCCAGGGGTTGGCCAGAACCTGCATGACCACGTGGACGTAACCCAGGTTTTCAATGCACCGCAAGCTCGGGAACTGTTTGGAATTTCACTCACGGGTGTGGTGAACGCCATCAAGGGCGCCATCGACTGGCGGCGGCACCGCAAGGGCATTCTCACCACCAATTTTGCTGAGGCCGGGGCCTTTATCAAGAGCCAGCCGCAAGAGGCCATCCCGGATCTGCAATTGCACTTCGTGATCGGCAAGCTGGTCGACCATGGCCGCAAAACCGTCTTTGGCCATGGCTATTCGTGCCATGTTTGTCTGCTGCGGCCATTGAGCCGCGGTAGCCTGAAACTGGCCAGTAAAGACCCACTGGCAGCGCCCTTGATTGACTTTAACTTTCTGGGCGATCGCGATGACATGGACCGCATGATCCGCGGCTTCAAAATCATGCGAAACATCCTGTCGCAACCGGCGTTG
>JAHEBY010000171.1 GCA_024642025.1 Comamonadaceae bacterium
ATTCCTGACCGGCGAGCGCACCGCTGAAGGCTTTTACAAGACCCGTAAAGGCATTGATCAGGCCATCGCCCGTGCGAATGCCTATGCTCAGTACGCTGACCTGGTCTGGTGCGAGACCGGCACGCCTGACCTGGCATTTGCGAAGAAATTTGCCGATGCCGTTCACAAGGTTCACCCCGGCAAGATGCTGGCCTACAACTGCTCGCCGTCGTTTAACTGGAAGAAGAATCTTGACGATGCGACGATTGCCAAATTCCAGCGAGAGCTCGGGGCCATGGGCTATAAGTACCAGTTCATCACGCTGGCTGGCATCCACTCCATGTGGTACAACATGTATGACCTGAGCCAAGACTATGTCAAGCGTGGCATGTCGGCTTATGTTGAGAAGGTTCAGGAGCCTGAATTTGCTGCCCGCGACCGTGGCTACACGTTTGTGTCCCACCAGCAGGAAGTCGGTACCGGTTACTTCGACGAAGTCACCACGACCATCCAGGGTGGCAAGTCCAGTGTGACCGCACTGACAGGGTCTACCGAAGAAGAGCAGTTCCACTGATTCGCTGCGCTACCGAAAATCAAAAGGCCCGCTGGTTCGCCAGTGGGCCTTTTTTCATGGTGGGCTTTGAGGTTCGTTTATGCTGGGTTAAAATCGGTGTATCAATGCTCAGTAACAAGAGTGAGAAAGGCAACCTGGTTATGACACCGCGAACTACAACAGTCCAGTTTTTATAAGCTTGTGAGGCCGTAGTTCGCGCGCCTTATGCGCTGGTAGCTACAAAATTCATAGTAAAGCGCGGCAGGTCCCGCGTTTTTTTTTGCCTTGCCTTTTTTCAGCAATTCAAATCCCCAGTTTCATCATGATCCAAATCACACTCCCTGACGGTTCCAAGCGTGAATTTCCCGGCCCGGTAACTGTGGCGGAGGTGGCCGCATCCATTGGCTCGGGGCTAGCCAAGGCTGCGTTGGCGGGTAGGGTGGACGGTAAAGTTGTTGATACCAGTTTTCAGATGTTGTCCGATAGCGCCCTGTCCATCGTCACCGCTAAAGATGCCGATGGCCTGGAAGTCATTCGCCACTCCACTGCGCACTTGTTGGCCTATGCGGTCAAGGAATTGTTCCCTGACGCGCAGGTCACTATTGGCCCTGTCATCGAGCATGGTTTCTTTTATGATTTTTCGTACAAGCGTCCGTTCACGCTGGACGACCTGGCTGCCATCGAAAAAAAGATGACCGAGTTGTCCAATAAGGATGAACTCGTCACTCGCCGTGTGCTGCCACGCGACGAAGCGGTGGCCTATTTTAAAAGCCTGGGCGAGCATTACAAGGCCGAGATCATTGCCAGCATTCCGGCCAATGAAGACGTGTCGCTGTATCGTGAGGGCAAGTTCGAAGACCTGTGCCGTGGTCCACACGTGCCCAGCACCGGAAAGCTCAAGCACTTCAAGCTGATGAAGCTCGCGGGCGCCTATTGGCGCGGTGACCATCGCAATGAAATGCTGCAACGGATTTATGGAACAGCGTGGGCAACCAAGGAAGAGTTGCAGCAGCATCTGACGATGCTGGAGGAGGCAGAGAAACGGGACCATCGCAAACTGGGCCGGGAGCTGGACCTGTTTCATATCGACGACCATGCGCCCGGCCTGGTTTTCTGGCACCCCAAGGGCTGGACGCTCTGGCAGGGCGTTGAGCAATACATGCGCAAGGTCTACCAGGACAATGGATACCAGGAGGTAAAAGGCCCGCAGATTCTGGACAAGACGCTGTGGGAAAAAACCGGGCACTGGGACAAGTACCGCGAAAACATGTTCACCACAGAATCGGAAAAGCGCGACTATGCCTTGAAACCGATGAATTGCCCCGGCCATATTCTCATTTTCAAGCAAGGCATCAAAAGCTACCGGGATCTGCCGCTTCGATACGGCGAATTCGGAAACTGTCATCGCAACGAGCCGACGGGTGGCCTGCACGGCATCATGCGGGTGCGTGGCTTCACGCAGGACGATGGCCATATTTTCTGCACGGAAGAACAGATTCTTGATGAGTGCGTCAATTACACGACCTTGCTCAAGAAGGTTTACGCCGACTTTGGATTCAAAAACATCATCTACAAGGTCGCGACGCGCCCGGCACAGCGTATCGGCTCCGACGAAAGCTGGGACCGGGCCGAAGCCGCACTCATTGAGAGCCTGAAAGCATCTGGGTGCGAGTTTGAAATTTCTCCGGGTGATGGGGCCTTTTATGGCCCCAAGATCGAATACACCCTAAAAGATGCCATCGGGCGTCAATGGCAATGCGGAACGATGCAAGTCGACTTTTCAATGCCAGAGCGCCTGGATGCGGAATATGTGGGTGAGGACGGCGCCCGGCATCGTCCCGTCATGTTGCACCGCGCCATCGTTGGAAGCCTGGAGCGCTTCATTGGTATTTTGATTGAAGAGCACGCGGGCGCGCTGCCAACTTGGCTGGCGCCCCAGCAGGTTTCGGTCCTCAACATTACCGATTCGCAGGCGGAATATGCTCAAAAAGTGGCTAAAACGCTGAAAAATCAAGGGCTTAGGGTCAATTTGGACCTGCGGAACGAGAAAATTACGTATAAAATAAGGGAGCATTCGATGCAAAAGTTGCCTTTTATCCTCGTCGTTGGTGACAAGGAGATGGCAGCAGGTGCTGTTGCAGTGCGCGCCCGGGGTAATAAAGACCTCGGTGTGATGTCCCTTGAAGCGTTCTGCCATCAGATCGCAGTGGACATTGCTCACAAGTCTGTTGTCTGAGTTGAATCAACAAGATCGCAGTTTGCCCGCGTGTGTTGTACAGTTTTCGCTACTAAGTTTGTAGCATTTATTTTGAAGGATTAAGCCATCGCTACTGAATTTCGTGACCGTCGTCACCGTGAAGAACGCAAACACCGCCTCAACCGCGAAATAATGGCTCCGGAGGTCCGGCTTTCTGGCCCTGAAAACGAACCTTTGGGTATCGTAACCCTGATGGAAGCGCTCCGTCAGGCTGGCGAGCTTGATGTTGATCTGGTTGAGATTTCCGCTACTGCGAACCCGCCCGTCTGTCGCTTGATGGACTACGGCAAGTTCAAATACCAGGAGCAGAAGAAGGCGGCGGAGGCGAAAGCCAAGCAAACGGTTATCGAGATCAAGGAAATCAAGTTTCGCCCTGGCACGGATGACGGCGACTACAACATCAAGTTGCGCAATATCAAGCGTTTCCTGGCAGAAGGCGACAAGTGCAAGATTACCTTGCGCTTTCGGGGCCGGGAAATTACGCACCAGGAAATCGGCATGGCGCTGTTGAACCGGATTCGTGACGACTTGGCAGATTTGATTCAGGTCGAGCAGTTTCCCAAGCTGGAAGGCCGCCAGATGGTGATGATGATCGCTCCGGGCAGAAAGAAGCCCGCCGCGAAGGATGGTGCAGCAGGCAAGTCGGCTTCCGATACGCCGGCAACTGCAACGGTATCGTGAATCTGGGGGGCCAAGGCCCTTCAGGCGGGGTGTTTTAGGACGCTTCGCAGCAGTGGACACTGAAAGGTGACCACTTTAAAAGTGGAGGGCTACAAGGCGCCACTAAAAAGTGGCTCGGGGCCAACAAGGCTGCAAATTCTTTGCAGACGCCTCACGAGCACAATGAAGAAAGAGCATTTCATGCCAAAAATGAAGACCAAGAGCAGCGCGAAAAAGCGATTTCGCGTTCGTCCGGGTGGAACCGTTAAACGCGGCCAAGCCTTCAAACGTCACATTCTGACCAAGAAGACCACCAAAAATAAACGTCACCTGCGTGGTGCGGTTACTGTGCATGAGACCAATATGGGTCACATGGCGCAGATGCTGCCCGGCATGGGCATTTAATTAACGACGAACAAGGAGTAACACATGCCTCGCGTCAAACGTGGTGTAACGGCTCGCGCCCGCCACAAAAAAGTTCTAGCCCTTGCAAAGGGTTTCCGCGGTCGCCGCGGCAATGTCTTCCGCATCGCCAAAGAAGCGGTGATGAAGGCTGGGCAATATGCCTACCGTGACCGCCGTACCAAAAAGCGTGTCTTCCGTCAGTTGTGGATCGCCCGTATCAATGCCGCGGCGCGTCAGTGTGGCATGACCTACAGCCAGTTTGCCAACGGTCTGAAGAAGGCCAATATCGAGATCGACCGCAAGGTTTTGTCCGATATCGCCGTGCACGACATGGTCGCTTTTGCCGGTATTGTGGAGCAGGTCAAAGCCAAACTGGCCGCTTGATTCCTTCGTAAGTTGCTATTTATTAAATAGCTATTTACGCAATATTGACGGGGGCTAGCGCTTGAAAACAGCACTAGCCCCTTTTCCTTGATGCAGTCTATCGCTAAATAGCCATGAACGACTTGACCGCCATTGTCGAATCCGCGAAAGCCGCGTTTGGTGTCGCCCAGGCACCCGCAGACCTGGAAAACGCAAAAGCCCGCTTTCTTGGCAAATCGGGGCAAATCACCGAGTTGATGAAAGGCATGGCCGCGCTCCCGGTGGAAGACAAGAAAACTCGCGGTGCGGCTATCAATGTGGCCAAGCAGGCCATTGAGGCCGCTTTGAACGATCGCCGACAGGCGCTCGCTGACGCTGAGTTGGAGATTCAGTTGAAAGCCGAGGCGCTTGATGTGAGCTTGACTGGCCGCCGGCGGGGACAAGGTGGCCTGCATCCGGTGTCGTTGACGCTGGAGCGGATTGAGGCCATCTTTGGATCAATGGGATTTGATGTTGCGGATGGCCCCGAAATCGAGACCGACTGGTTCAATTTCACGGCTCTGAACACGCCAGAAGACCATCCGGCCCGGTCGATGCACGACACGTTTTACATTGAGGGTGGGAGCACGGCGGCGCCCAATTTGCTGCGGACGCATACCAGCCCCATGCAGATTCGCCACGCGGTGCAACATGTCAAAAAATATAGCGAAGTATCCAATATTGACGAGGGCAATGGTCTATTTTCAGGGTCAATGCCGGAAATCCGGGTGATTGCGCCAGGCCGCACCTATCGGGTCGACAGCGACGCAACTCATTCGCCCATGTTCCACCAGTGCGAGGGCTTGTGGGTCGGCGAGAACATCAGCTTCAAGGATCTGAAGTATGTATTTACCGATTTTTGCCGCACCTTTTTTGAATCCGAAGATCTGGTCTTGCGTTTCAGGCCGAGCTTTTTCCCGTTCACTGAACCCAGCGCCGAGGTTGACATTCAGTTTCAGGAAGGCCCGCTGGCTGGTAAATGGCTTGAAGTCGCGGGGTCTGGGCAAGTTCACCCCAATGTGATTCGCAACATGGGTCTTGACCCTGAGCGGTATATTGGTTTTGCGTTTGGCATGGGGCCAGACCGGCTCACCATGCTTCGTTATGGCGTGAATGATCTGCGGCTTTTCTTCGACGGTGATATTCGCTTTCTGTCCCAGTTCCGGTAACCCAAGTTAGACGTTTCAACATGCAATTTCCTGAGTCCTGGCTACGCGAGTTCTGCAATCCGCCCCTGTCCACCTCCGAACTCGCGGACACGCTGACGATGGCCGGGCTTGAGGTCGAAGAGCTCAAACCCGTTGCGCCAGCGTTTAGTGGTGTTGTGGTGGGGGAAATCAGGGAAGCCGTTCAGCATCCAAACGCGGATCGTTTGCGGGTGTGCAAGGTTGACGTCGGGCAGCCACACTTGCTGGATATCGTCTGTGGTGCGCCCAATGCAAGGGCCGGCATTCGTGTGGCTTGCGCCACGGTTGGCGCCGTGCTTCCTCCAGGTGAAGACGGTAAATCGTTCGTTATTAAAGTCGGGCAATTGCGCGGTGTGGAAAGTCAGGGGATGCTCTGTAGTGCCCGGGAACTCAAGCTCTCCGACGCCCATGACGGCATCATGGAGCTGGCAGCTGAT
>JAHEBY010000172.1 GCA_024642025.1 Comamonadaceae bacterium
CCACAGCGTGGCCCGGTTGCTAAGGCCTTTGGCACGCGCAGTGCGGACGAAATCTTCGCGATAGACCTCCAGCACGGTTGAGCGGGTCACTCGCGCCAGAATGGCGGCCTGCACCACCGCCAGTGACACGGCGGGCAGTATCAGAGCCTGCACGGCCGGCCACCAACCCTCCTCCCAACCGTCAAAGCCGCCGGCTGAAAACCATTTGAGGTGAACGGAAAACAAAAGGATCAGAAGAATGGCAAACCAGAAGTTCGGTATGGCAATGCCAATCTGGCTTAGCCCCATCACCCCCACGTCCCCCGCGCGATTGTGACGCGCCGCAGCATATAGACCCGCGCTGATGGCCAGCACCGTCGTCAGCATCATGGCCATCAGGGCTAAAGGCACGGTTAGTGCCATGCGTTCCAGAATCAACTCCAGAACCGGGGTGCTGTAGGCGTAGCTGGTGCCCAGATCACCCTTGACCATGCCGCCGAGCCACTGAAAATACCGCGTCATGGCGGGTTGATCGAGGCCGAGTTTGCTGGCCAACTCAATGACGGCCTGCGGGTCGGCGTCCGGGCCCATCAACACCTGAGCTGCGTTACCGGGCAGGACTTCCAGTACGCCAAATACAACCAGCGACGTGCCGATCAGGGTGAGCAGCAGCGTGAAAACTCTTTTCAGGACGAAAAAGCGCATGTTGGCGCAGAGCATACCGTCAAAAAAACGCCTAAACCTTCTGGCGAAGTGGATATTGGCAGTGCAGGGCGTTGCCGCGCGATAATCGTGGAATGCTTTACGGGTCAGCTTTTCAGACGGAGTCGACATGGCGCTTCTGATTACCGACGAGTGCATCAATTGCGATGTCTGTGAGCCAGAGTGCCCGAATGAGGCGATTTATCTGGGCCAGGAGATCTATGAGATCGATCCGCAAAAGTGCACGGAATGCGTCGGGCATTTTGACGAGCCGCAATGCGTGCAGGTCTGCCCGGTCGCGTGCATACCGGTAAACCCGGCGTTCGTTGAGAGCCAGGAAACCCTCTGGCAGAAATTCCAGCGCTTGCAGGCTGCTGCGGCGCGCTAACCGCGCTACTTCTTGGCTGGATCAGCCTTTGCTGCCGGGGCTGATTTGGCCGTAAAGAATTCGGGTTCGGTCTTGGGGTGTTTCTTCTTTTTTGCCTGCTTTGCAGTGAGTGTCTCGATCGCGTTGCTTGCAGCCGGCGCACTGGCACGGCGCTTCGATGGTTTTGCGTGTTTTTTCGGGGGGTCCTGAGACGCAAGGGCCTCACGTTCCTGTGTCAAACGGTCTCTCTCCATTTGATCGGCTGCCGCGCGCGTGCGCACCGTGTTGACATCTGCCTGAGCCTTTTGCTCGGCTGTCCGGTTGTCGGTGGGGTCGATGGCCACACTTTCCGTGCAGGGGGTCTGGCTGTAGACATTTCCTGCACATTTGTAGACTTTTTGGCCATTAGCCCCCGTCATTGTTGCCAAAGTAGCTATAAAAATAATAGTAATTTGCAAATTGCCAAAGCGCGGTTTGAACATGGTAGAGCCTCCTTTTAGGGAGTGTCCGTGGCTGGTTTAGGTGGTTTGGGCCGGGGTGGTTTGTTGGTGTGCACAAGCATGGTAGCTTTCTCCATCTCGCCGGCCACAAAAAGTGGCACAGCCTTGACCGAGCGGCTGATGCATTCTTCAATCGCCAGCCGGTGTTCCTGCGACGGCTTCTTCAACACCCAATTCACCACTTCTGCCTTGACGCCAGGATGTCCTACGCCGAGCCTGAGGCGCCAATAATCGCCTGTACCGAGCTGCGCATGAATATCACGCAGGCCGTTATGGCCGGCGTGACTGCCACCGAACTTGAGCTTGACGTGGCCCGGCACGATATCAATCTCGTCATGCGCCACCAGAATCTCGTCCGGGGCAATCTTGAAAAACCGCGCCAACGCCGCTACCGATTTGCCAGAGAGATTCATGAAGGTCAGCGGCTCGAGCAACCAGACTGTCTGCCCGGCCAAGGTTGTACGCGCTACGAGCCCATAGTAACTTTTGTCCAGAGCCATGGACACTTTCAGTTCCCGCGCCAACTGGTCTATCCACCAGAAGCCGGCATTGTGGCGGGTATTTTCATAGTCGGGGCCCGGGTTGCCCAGCCCCACAAACAGCTTGATCATCGGGAAATTATCGGGGTATTCATTGTGAAGTGATCCGAATGAGGCGTCCAGAAAGAAAAACGGCCCACCGAAGTGGGCCGTTGACACGAGACAGCGAACTGTCAGACGTGGGATCGCCGAGTCTTTTACTTCTTGGCGGCAGGGGCTTTGGCCGCTGGCGCCTTGCCAGCAGGCGCTTTGGCCGCGTCTTTGGCGGCTGCGGCTTCCTTGCCGGCGGCGGCTTTGGCAGCTGCCGGGGATGCAGGTGCGGCGGCAGCGTCTGGATTCTCTACCGGGGCGTCAACGCTGGCAATAACCACAACCGATACCAGAACCGGATTCTTCTTGCCGTGGGTGACCGCGACAACGCCTTTTGGCAGGGTGATGTCTGACAGGTTGACTGACGAGCCTTTCTTCATATTGCTCAGATCGACAGCAATGAACTCTGGCAGGTCGGCAGGCAAGCACTTGACCTCCAGCTCGGTGACCACGTGGTTGGCAATACAGCCTTCGGTCTTGACCGCAGGAGAGTTTTCCTCGCCGCTGTAGTGCAGTGGCACTTTCATGTGCAGCTTGGTGCGGGCGTCAACACGCTGGAAATCAATGTGCTGAACCATTTGTTTGAATGGGTGCATCTGCAGATCGCGCAGCAGAACCTTCTGGACCTTTGAATTGAGTTCCATCTCCAGCACGGACGAATGGAAGGCTTCCTTTTTGATGGCGTGCCACAACGCATTGTGGTCCAGCTCGATCAGCTGGGGCTCGCCAGAGCCACCATAGACGATACCGGGCGTGCGGCCGGTGATGCGGAGACGGCGGCTCGCACCCGTACCCTGCTTTGCGCGCTCAAAAGCGACGAATTTCATAGTTCACTCCAATGAAGAGTCCACCGCGACCAGTGTGACTCCGGTTAAAAAGACCCGTCAACAATATTGACTGTTTACGGGTCGGCTTTTTGCCTCAGCCGCGGAAAACCTAAAACAGGTTTTCCTGCTCCGAGAACAAACTCATGACCGACTCTCCCTTGGCGATGCGCTGGATTGTTTCGGCAATCAGCGGCGCCACGGAGAGCTGGCGAATTTTCTGGCAACCGGCTGCGGCTGCGCTCAAGGGTATGGTGTTGGTCACCACAACCTCGTCCAGTGCCGAGCCTTGCGCAATGCGCTCAATAGCCGGACCGGAAAATATGGGGTGCGTGCAATAGGCATACACCTTTTTTGCACCGCGTTCTTTCAAAACTTCAGCTGCCTTGACCAGCGTGCCCGCGGTGTCAATCATGTCATCCATGATCACGCAGTTGCGACCATCGATCTCGCCAATCACGTGCATCACTTCGCTCACATTGGCGCGTGGACGGCGTTTGTCGATGATGGCCAGGTCGCAGTTGAGCTGCTTGGCCAGCGCGCGGGCCCGCACCACACCACCTACGTCAGGCGAGACCACGATCAGGTCGTCGTAATTCTTCTGGCGCAAATCACCCAACAAAACGGGCGATGCGTAAATGTTGTCCACCGGGATATCAAAAAACCCCTGAATCTGGTCAGCGTGCAAATCCATGGTGAGCACGCTGGCCACGCCGACCGCCTGCAGCATGTTGGCCACGACCTTGGCCGTGATGGGAACCCGCGTGGAGCGCGGGCGCCGGTCTTGCCGTGCGTAGCCAAAGTAGGGGATCACGGCGCTGATACGCTCGGCTGACGCGCGCTTGAGCGCGTCCACCATGATCAGCAGCTCCATCAGGTTCTCATTGGTTGGAGCGCAGGTTGATTGCACTACAAACACATCGCGGGCCCGGACATTCTGGTTGATCTCAACGGTGACTTCACCATCGGAAAAGCGTCCCACGCTCGCGGCACCCAGCGTAATGCCGAGGTGCTGTGCGATCTGCGAGGCCATACCGGGGTTGGCATTGCCGGTAAAAACCAGGAAATCAGGATGATTGGCCTGCATGAACGTCCCAGCGATTGATTAACGGTGATGTCTGCACATCGGTCCAATTTGGCAGGGGAGGAAGGATTCGAACCTTCGCATGCTGGAATCAAAATCCAGTGCCTTAACCAACTTGGCGACTCCCCTACACGGGCTGGCAGCTTGCGCTACTGGCCGAAACTACTTGCTGCTGGCCCACCCCAACAAAGGATGTGCCGACAGACTCTGGCATAACCTCACCTGAAATCCTGCTGGTTGCGAACCCAGGCTGGCTTCAGTCATGCCATCGTCAATCAGTGCAAAAACTGCACTGCCGGAACCGGTCATCCGGGGCTTGAGGCCCAGCGATTCAAGCCACGAAAGGCCTGAACTGACGCCGGGGCAAAGCCTTTGGGCAACCGGCTGCAGATCGTTTTGGCCGAAACTGAACATTTCTGAGGCCGTCTGATTTGCAGCAAAGCCTGAAATTATAGCGGTTTTGGTGTCCCGCTCCAGGCTGGGGTCCGAGAAAATCAGTCGGGTTTCAAGCCCTTCAGGCGGTTTTGCCACAACAAAACGACAGGGTGGCAAGGTCAACGGTGTCGTTTTCTCGCCAACCCCTTCAACCCAGGCGTTATGTCCCTGAACAAAGAAGGGCACGTCGGCGCCAAGGGTCAAGCCAATTCGCGTCAGCGCGTCAACCGTCAGGTTCAGCCCCCACAGGCGATTGAGCGCCAACAAGGTGGATGCAGCGTCTGACGAGCCGCCACCCAGACCGGCTTGCGAGGGGATGCGTTTGTCAATGGTGATGCGGACACCCTCTGTGGCCCCGGTGTGCTTTTGCAAGGCGGTCGCCGCCTGCATGATCAGATCGTTGTCGGGCAAGGTGACACCAAGGTCTTGCCGGCTGATCTGTCCGTCGGCGCGTGCTTCAAAATGCAGCGTATCGCACCAGTCAATCAGCAGAAAGGTGGATTGCAACAGGTGGTAACCGTCTTCTCGCCTGCCCGTCACATGCAAAAAGAGGTTGAGTTTGGCCGGCGCCGGCACATCGTAAATCGCCTTCATGAAGTGGACGAGTTCATCAGAAGCGCGCTATTGGCAACAATTTCCGGACACGGCAGGGTGATCGGGTTCCAATCGGTGTCAACGGATGCGGTGTCAACGGATGTTGTATGCCTATTGGTCAAGTAACACCTTCAGCTCTACGCCTGGCGGGGGTGTAATTCGCAATGCCGTGATACGCCCATCCCCAAGTTGGCTCAGGTCTGCCTGCCAGCCCGAAGCCGGGCTGGGGTTTCCAGCCAGCCATTCAAACAGGTTCGCTATGGGGATGGCCGTGCCCGTGGCCCCAAGGGCCAGTGCGTCCAGTGAGTCGAACGATCGGCTCTGACCATTCGCGCGAAGCACAGCTGACCGGGGTGCCCAACTTAGCACCGCCAACGTGGTTCCCAAGGGGGTGAAAAGTGCCAGTTCTCCAACGTCGGGAGACCCTTTGAGGTCAAACGATGCAAAGAAAGACTTTGGCGGGTCCGAGTCTACCTTCAACGCCAGGCGTCCTTGCCACTTGTTTTTTTGCTCAAATTGACCCTTAGCCCCCGTAGAATATGCGCAGCCAGCTATAAAAATAGCAGTAAAAAGCAGTAGGCAGGTGGTTAAGGCCGAGACCCATCGAGCGGCAAACCGAGGTGAAAGATTCGACGGCCCGCTCACAGCTGCACGCGCAGGCGTTTCAGCGTTTCCACCAAGGTATCGTTTTCGGGGTTGATCTGCATGCCTTCGCGCCACACGGA
>JAHEBY010000173.1 GCA_024642025.1 Comamonadaceae bacterium
AACATGTTTTCAAAAAAAACAACGGCGGTCATGACCAACGTGCCGGGTCCCCGTGAAAAGCTCAAGTTTCTGGGATCTTCATTGGAGCAAAGCCTGTTTTGGGTGCCGCAATCTGGCACGGTCGGGCTGGGCGTTTCAATTTTGAGTTACGGTGGTGGCGTGCAGTTTGGCGTGATGACGGATTCAAAACTTTGCCCCGAGCCGCAAAAAATTATTGATGAGTTCGAACCTGAGTTTGCCAAACTGCTGATGCTGACACTCATGTTGCCATGGGGTGAATAAACAGTCAGCCCTCTTCCAGCTCAGCCTTTGCCATTTCAACATCCAGCCGCTCCATGGCATCCAGGGGCTTGATCGAAGCGGCCAACTGGTACAGGCGGGTCGCCTCTTTCATCATCTTGTCGCCGTTGAGCATAATCATGGCGTTGGCGTATTCGATCATGGTGATCGCCGATTCAATATTCAGCTGCAGCGCCTGCTGGAACAGCGCCAGCCCGGTATCTTTTTTGGCGCCGTAGGTCATGTTTCCGATCAGTGAGCCAACCTTGTCAATGACCTCTGCGTGAAACGCCCCCAGTGCCACATGGGCATCAGCATGTTTGGGCTGTAGCTTGATGGTGTTTTCCAGAGCCCCTTTGACCTTGCCGCCCAAGCCTTGCGCAAGTGCTTTGGCTACGCTGATGCCCTGGCTGTAGCGTCCCAGTGCGTAGGCTTGCCAGTAGTAGGCATTGGCGTTTTGCGGATCCTGAAGGGCCTGGGCTTCTGCGCGCCTCGCCACCTCCAGAAACATGTCCAGCCGCGCCTTTTCTTTCTTTTCAAGATACGTGGCGTAAATGCTTTCTGCCTTGTTGGCCACGGTAATACCTGCGCCACCCGCCTTGAGGCCTGCCTCCATCGCCTTTTGAAACTCGCCACTGTGAAAAAGCGCCCAGGCTTGCAACACATCACGCGCCTTGGGCAGAGGCTCGGCGTCACCCGTGTGCAGGCGCGACCAATACTTTTTAACGCTGGCGGCATCAAACTTGTAGTCGCCAATGTGGGGGAAAACGGTCCATTTGGCCAAGCTATTCTCCTCGCGTGTAGGCGTCTACCAGGCTCATCAGGTGTGCGCGTTGGCTCGCTTCGAGATAAGGTACCAATAGATTCAGCACATGATGCGCACCCCGAAGCAGGGCAGCCTGCGCATTCGCTGGCTCCAGCGCATTGCGTGGGTCACGCACATACTCAAAGCTGAGCCAATAGGTAAGCACGACCACCATGCTGGTGGCGGTGGCGTCCACCTCGCGTGAGTCAATGGCAATTGCTCCGGAACGGTTCATGCCGTCCAAAAGCGTCCTTATGGCGCGGGTTTTGTTCTTGAGCACCAGTTGGAAATGAGTTTCCAGGCGACGATTCTTGCTAAGCAAATCGTTCAGGTCGCGGTACAGAAAACGGTACTGCCAGATGAGCTCAAACTGCGTATGCAGGTAAAACCATGCGTCTTCAACATCGCGCACGCCATCACTCGCATTCAGCAGTTCGTTCAACGCGCGCTCGTAGCGGTCAAACAGGGAGTTGATGAGCTCGTCTTTTGCCGGATAGTGGTAGTAAAGATTCCCGGGGCTGATGCCCAGCTCGTTTGAAATCAGTGTGGTGGAAACATTAGGCTCACCGAACCTGTTGAACAGGTCCAGCGTAACTTCAAGAATACGCTCGGCTGTGCGTCGGGGCGCCTTCTTCGCCATGGTTGATTTACCCAGCGCCAGGGCGCACGGCGCCTTGACTTGCTATGGCGCCATTGAGATCATCGATGACCTCTTCGAGGGTGGCAAGTGCCCGTCCAATGCGGGTTGGAGCTTTTGGCGGAGCGCAAAGGTGGCGTTTATGATCATCCAGCACCGCATGGTTCACCTCAATACCATGGCGGCTCAGCTTTGCGGACAGGCCAGTTTTGGAGGACCTCAGCATCTGTCTGGTTTGCTGATAGGCATGCTCTGCCAAATGTCTGCGCTGTCCATAGCTGAAGGTGTTCGCCAGGTACAGCTCAGGGTCACGGTGATCCGGCTCAATCAAAATAATGTCGGTATTCGGATAGGTGTGCTCGTACTGTTTCATCCCCAGTTCAATCCGTGAATGAATCATTGACCGAAAGGTCTGGCTGAGAACTGCGGGCAGTCCGCCATCCACGATCCGGGGAATTTCGCGGCGCTCGTCGCTTAGCCCACGCCGCATAACCTTTGTAACCTGGGAAGACGTTGCATCAAACGGCACAAGCGGGTTCAGGCACAGCATCAGGTCAATACCATGCTCGAGAGCTACCGACGCGTGCAGCGTTTTCTTGAGGGCACCATCGACATAGTAGTTGTCATCAATCTCCACCGGTGGAAACAACCCAGGTAGAGCTGAGCTTGCCTGTACCGCCGTGGAAATGGGCACATGATCCCAACCCGGGCTGCCAAAAGGTGCCGCTGCGCCGCTGTCGAGATTGGTTGCCACCAGCGTCAGACGGCCCTTGAGTTTGCGAAAGTCATTGGTGCGCCCAGGGCGGGAAAAAAGCCTGGCCAGCTGCACATCAACTTGATCATTTGAAAAGACGCCAGTCGGTAGCGCGCGTGCCAGGCGCTCCAGAACCTGTGCAAGCGACTTCCTGCCTGCAGTGAGGCGCCATACGGCAGACATTACGAGGCCGGGCAGCATGACGCCGCGACGCGCAAACTCTCCAAACGCAGGCTTCATCAACCAGGAAGGGTCGAAGGAGTCCTCGGTCGGAGCGTCGCTGTGGATGAACATCGAGCACAGCTCCCTGGGCGTGATGCCGTTCACCAAACCCGCCGCTATGAAGCCGCCAGCTGACACACCTACATAGTGGTGCAAGTCCGTGAAGTTCAATCCATCAAGTGATTCATCCAGTGCGCACAGCGCCCCTATTTCGTAAATGGCACCGAGAGGGCCACCGCCGGCCAAGGCCAGTGCAATCTTCGGAGCCGTCGCAGATTTTTCTTTCATGATGCCAAAGTGTAGAGGCCTCGCGGAAAATAGTATGCTGCGGCGCAGCATACTTACATCAAGTCAGGCGTAAAAAAGGGCGCCTGGGCGCCCTTGCCTGAGGCGCCCGACCAGAAGTTAGACCGATTTGCGCGCTGGCGCTCGCTTGGCAGCTGGCTTTGCAGCAGCCTTGGGCGCGGCTTTGCCAGTTGAAGTCTTTTTGGCTGGCGCGGCCTTTTTGGCGGCGACGGGTCCTTTTGCGGAAAGCTTTTGAACGTTGCGATTGAGGTCGTCCACCCGCGCAATTAGCGCTGAAATGTCTTTGGCGGATGGCACGCCCAGCTTGTTCAGCGCCTTGGCCACGCGTTCTTCAAAGATATTCTCAAGCTTGTCCCACTGGCCAGACGCCTTGGCCGAAATGTCAGTGGCCATGTTGGTCATTTTGCTGGTGGCTTCTGAAATCTTGTCTTCAGCCGCAGATTGGGTTTTGCGCTGGAGGCTTACACCTTCCTTGACAAGGGACTCAAACGCCTTGGTGCCCTCGGCCTGCGCCTTGCTAAACGCGCCCAGGCCGGCTTGCCAGATTTGTTGGGCCGAATCCCTTACCGCGCCAGACAAGTGTGCGCCCGACATTTTTTCAGTACCTTTTTTGCTCAGCTTCTTGACCATGTTTATCTCCAGAATTATGGGGTGGTAAGCTGCACTTTACGTCCCGCAAAGCCCTTCGTGTAGGTGGTTTGCACTAAATCTCGAACCCCGTCTGGCGGCCAGGGGCGCTCTAGGCGCGGGTTTCTGCTAAATCAGCCTCGATGAGTTTTGGGCAAGAATGAGGCACTAAAGAGGAGTTGTCATGCAGTATTTCGTAACCGGTGCAACGGGGTTTATAGGCAAACGGCTTGTCAAAAAACTATTGGAACGCAAGGGGTCGGTTGTCCATTTTCTGATTCGCAAGGAAAGCGAATCCAAAGTGGCGGCGCTGCGTGAGTTTTGGGGCGTTTCAACCACTCGTGCAGTTCCCGTATTTGGCGACCTTACCAGCAAGAAGCTGGGGTTGTCTGCAGAGGCTGTGAAGCAGCTGAAAGGGCAGATTGACCATTTCTACCACCTTGCCGCGGTGTATGACCTGGGTGCAGATACCGACAGCCAGATCGCTGTCAATATCGAAGGCACTCGAAACATGGTGGAGCTGGCAAAGGCCATTGACGCGGGCCACGTGCATCATGTCTCCTCCATCGCTGCTGCTGGCCTGTATGAGGGAGTCTTTCGCGAAGACATGTTCGATGAGGCCGAGAACTACGACCATCCATACTTCATGACCAAGCATGAAAGTGAAAAGATCGTTCGTAAAGAGTGCAAGGTTCCGTGGTCTGTCTACCGCCCCGCATTGGTGGTGGGTGACAGCAAAACGGGCGAGATGGACAAGATCGACGGGCCTTATTATTTCTTCAAACTGATCCAGCGCATGCGTCAGCTGCTGCCGCCCTGGATGCCAAGCATTGGACTGGAAGGTGGGCGCATCAACATCGTACCTGTCGATTTTGTGGTTGATGCGCTGGACGCCATCAGTCATCAAAAAGGCATTGCCAAGAAGTGCTACCACCTTGTTGACCCCGAGGGTTATCGCGTGGGTGACGTGCTGGACATCTTCAGCAAAGCAGCGCATGCGCCCAAAATGAATCTGTTTGTCAACGCAGCGCTGCTGGGGTTCATCCCCCGCAGCGTGACCAAGGGCCTGATGGCTCTGGCGCCTGTGCGCAGGGTTCGCAATGCCGTCATGAAGGACCTGGGCTTGCCGGAAGACATGCTCACCTTTGTGAACTACCCCACGCGGTTCGATTGCCGCGACTCGCTGGCCGCGCTCAAGGGCTCGGGGGTGGTATGTCCCAATCTGAAAGACTACGCCTGGCGTCTATGGGACTACTGGGAGCGACACCTTGACCCTGATTTGCACATAGACCGCTCTTTGCGTGGCACGGTTGGCGGCAAGGTTGTTCTGGTTACCGGGGGCTCATCTGGTATTGGCCTGGCAGCCGCCCACAAGTTTGCAGAGGCGGGCGCCATCACGATCATCTGTGGCCGGGATGTGGACAAGCTCGAAGAAGCCTGCAAAGAGGCCAAGGCGCGTGGCCACAGCTTTGTGGCTTACCCGGCTGACATTGCAGACATGGCAGACTGCGACCGGTTTACCAAACTCCTGAATGACAATCACGGCGGAGTAGACTTTTTGATCAACAACGCCGGACGGTCCATACGCCGCGCCATCGAATCAAGTTACGACCGATTCCACGACTACGAGCGCACCATGCAGCTCAATTACTTCGGTTGCCTCAGGGTAACGATGGGCTTGTTGCCAGGCATGGTAGCCAAGAAGAAAGGGCATGTGGTCAACATCAGCTCCATCGGGGTGCTGACCAATGCACCCCGATTCAGTGCCTACGTGGCGTCCAAAGCTGCGCTGGATGCGTGGACCCGTTGTGCATCAAGCGAATTTGCTGACCAGGGTGTCAGCTTTACCACCATCAACATGCCGCTGGTGCGAACCCCCATGATTGCCCCAACGGGCCTATACAACAACGTGCCCACGCTGTCGCCCGAAGAAGCTGGCGATATGGTTGCCCAAGCCTGCATCTTCAAGCCTGTGCGCATTGCCACCCGCCTGGGCATGAGCGGCCAGCTATTGCATGCCCTGTTGCCGCGCATCGCGCAAATTGCCATGAACACCAGTTTCCGTATGTTCCCGGATTCAACCGCCGCCAAAGGAGCAAAGCCGGGCGAAAAGCCAGTCAAGCAGCAGCTCTCGCCCGAAGCCATTGCCATGCAGCAGATGATGCGAGGCATCCATTTTTAGAACCG
>JAHEBY010000174.1 GCA_024642025.1 Comamonadaceae bacterium
TGGTTGACGATGAACCCCGGCGTGTCCTGCGCCATGACCGGCGTATGGCCCATTTCGCGGGCATAGGCGGCCAAAGACGTGCAAACTGCTGCGTCGGACTTCAGCCCGGCAATGACCTCCACCACTTTCATCACCGGCACAGGGTTGAAAAAATGGAAACCTGCCAAGCGTTCCGGATGCTTCAGCTGTGCAGCAATTGCCGTGATGGATAACGACGACGTGTTGCTTGCCAAAACGGCTGTGCTGTCCACCAGTGATTCGATTTCAGCAAACAATTTCGCTTTGATGTCGAGTCGCTCGGCCACCGCTTCAATGACAAGATCAGAGCCTTTTACGTCAGCCAAAGAGTGGGCGCATTGCACTCGCGCTTTGCAATCGGCTGCCTGCGCTGCGTTTATCTTGCCCTTGGCTACAAGCCTGTCCCACTGCTCAAACACCGCCTGCCGCCCGGCTTGGATCGCCTCTGCATTCACGTCATACAGCTTGACCTGACTACCGGCCTGGGCAGCGATCTGGGCGATGCCGCGGCCCATGGCGCCCGCTCCGACAATGCTTACTTTTGTAAAAACAATTGACATAAGCGGAATTATCACCGGCCCCAAAGTCAAAGACCCTCGAGGCCTGTGCCAGAATACGGTCCAAATATGTTGAAGTACCCCGTCAAGACTCTGGCCATTGGCTTGCTGCTATTCATGGAAGCCACTGGTAGCCTGGCCCTGACGCTGGGGCGCCCGCGCGCCATTGTCCTTTTGGGACAGCCTCTGGACGTTACCGTCCCGGTGCAGACCGATGCTGGCGATGACATCAATTCCCTGTGCCTGGATGCAGATGTCTTGTATGGCGACGTGCAGCAGGGGCCGGGGCGCATTACGCTGACGCCTGTTGCGTCTGCGGGCGGCCAGTCCGCATTTGTCCGCATCAAGGTCTCGCAGCCAGTGAATGAGCCGGTGGTAGAAGCCACCCTGCGTGCAGGATGCACCCAGAAGGTGTCCCGGCGATACGTCTTTTTTACCGAACTTCCGCCAACGGTTGCCGCTGTACCTGCCCTGCCTCCTGCTCTGGCCCTGAGACCGGAAAGTACGGTGTCAACGCCTGTTTCTGGCGGGCCTGCATCTGAATCCCGCGGGTCTGACGCTGGAACAACACCAGCCCGATCCAGCCCGGCTGTGGTGCGCCCGCCGGTGCGCCCCGCCGCCACACCATCGCCAAAACCAAAAGCCGCCAGGCCAGCTGCTCCAGTCGTGAAGACCGCGCCCCGGCTCCAGCTTGATGCGCTGGACGTACAGATTTTGCGTGATCCCAACCTTAAATTTACGGATCAACTGCTGACTGTGCCCTCTGACAACCCCCAGATGGCAGCAACGGCTCTTGCATTGTGGCGGTCGCTCAATGCGCAGCCCGAGGAGATCATGCGCAACTGGCAACGTCTGGACGTTCTGGAGGCTGACGTCAAGTCCTTGCGCGCGGATGCGGCCAAAACGGAAGCAAGTCTGGCGGTTGCGCGCCAGCAGCTGCAGGAGGCTCAGGCTGAGCGATTGCCTTTGGCGTGGTTTTATGCGCTGGGCGCGTTATTGATCGCAAGTCTGGCTGGGCTGATCTGGATGTGGCGCCGCCAAAGATTCGCGGAACACGGCGAATCCGAGTGGTGGCAGGGTACGGTTGATGGCCATGCGCAGCACGGCACTGCGGCTACAGTGGCTCCGGTCACTTCATTGTCATCTCCTGGTGAATTGCCTAACCGGACCAGTTTTGTTGACATCGATCTGGATTTGAGCGATAGCCTGAGCGGCATTCTGGTAGACCGCGAGGCCCCGGTTATGGAAACCCCGCGTGGCGTCCCGGCGGCATCGCCCGACAACTGGGCAGTCCCAACAAAGCCGCCGGCCCCGGTCAAGGCGCCAGAGCGCGGGGCCACTTTCTCGCCCCCGACAGGTTGGGCCGTTGACCGCAGCTTTTCAGCCAGCATGGTCAGTGCGCTGCGTACAACCAACACGGAAGAAGTGGTTGACGTCCGCCAGCAGGCCGAATTTTTTGTCTCTGTTGGACAGAATGAACAAGCGATTCGCGTACTGCAGGATCGAATTGATGGTCCCGGGGACGTCAACCCGCTCGCCTACCTGGACCTGATGCGGCTACACCGCAACCTCGGGCGGCGAATTGATTTCAACAACTGCCGCGAGAAATTCAACAGGCTGTTTACCGCGCGTGTTCCCGAGTTCAGCGCTTTCGACGAAAAAGGTAAAAGTCTGGAGAGCTACCCAGAGGTGCTGGAGCACCTGTCCCAAGAGTGGTCGTCAGACCTGATTCTTGAAATTCTGGAGGGCTGCATATTCCGGCGGCCTGAAACAGATTTGGGGCAGCCGTTTGACGTTGAGGCGTTTGAAGACCTGTTGATGCTGCATGGCGTGGTGAACTGGTTGCAAGCGCACTAAGTGCCTCCAGGCCTTTCTGCGCCGGGAAAGGCTAGCGTCGAATTTGCAAGGCATCAGGGTTGACGATATTGGTCGGATGCCCATTCAGAAACTGGATGACATTGTCGAAGGCGGCGCCAAAATATTGCTCGTAAGTGTCCTGCTCTACATAGCCAATGTGCGGCGTGCAAACGCAGTTTTCCAGGCGCAGCAGGGCTTGGCCCTGCAGAATCGGCTCAGCTTCAAACACATCAATGGCTGCCATACCTGGTCGTCCCCTGTTCAGGGCCTGCAGCAGGACATCGGGTCCGATCAATTCGGCCCGCGAGGTGTTGACCAGCAAGGCCGTTGGCTTCATGGCCGCGAGGTCTTCGGCACTTACGATTGAGCGCGTTTCATCGACCAGCCTCAAATGCAGTGACAGCACATCGCTATGGGCAAAAAAGGCTTCTTGAGAGGCCGCCACTGCATAGCCGTCCAGCGAGGCGCGCTGCAAAGAAGGTTCGCGTCCCCAAATCACGACCTCCATGCCAAACGCCTTGCCATAACCGGCAACCAGCTGCCCGATCTTTCCGTAGCCCCACACGCCCAGTGTCTTGCCCCTGAGTACGCTGCCGATACCGAAATTGGCGGGCATGGAAGCCGCCTTCAGGCCCGATTGTTGCCAGGCGCCATGTTTGAGGTTGCCGATGTAATGAGGCAGGCGGCGCATGGCCGCCATGATCAGAGCCCAGGTCAGTTCGGCCGGAGCGTAGGGCGAGCCAGATCCCTCCGCCACCGCGATCCCCAAGGCGGTGCATGCGGCCACATCGACATGCTTGCCGGCGCGCCCGGTCTGAACAATCAGTCTGAGCTTGGGCAATTTTTCAAGCAGTTGGCGCGGCATGTGAGTGCGCTCGCGGATAAGGACGACGATCTCCACGTCCCTCAGTCGAACGGCCAACTGCCCCAGGCCTTTGACGGTATTGGTGTAAACCTTGGCCGGGTAGTTCTCCAGTTTGGCGGCGCAGTTGAGCTTGCGAACTGCGTCCTGGTAGTCGTCAAGAATCACAATATTCATGCTGATATTGTGCCTTGGCTGCCCGGGTTAATACATGGTGCGAGTCAAGGCGCGTGCGGTCCGCCTGAAGGCGGGTTAGCATGTGGGCTCCCATCGACCCAGGAAAGCCCAAATTCATGTCCATCTCAATGTCTTCCGCCGCGCTACCCGTGTGCACCACCATGCTGGGCAATCTTGTCCACTTTCTGGACAAGGCTCAAGCCCATGTAAAGGCCAAAGGAACAGATCCGATGGCGTTAACGCAGTTCCGGCTCGCACCGGATATGCTTCCGATGACCAAACAGGTGCAGATCGCCTGCGATGCCGCGAAGAATGGTGTAGCGCGCCTGTCAGGCGTTGAAGCCCCCAAGTTTGAAGACAGTGAAGTGACCCTGGACGAGCTGAAAGCCCGCATTCAGAAGACGCTGCACTTCCTGAAATCGGTGCCGCCCGAAAAACTCGATGGCACCGAGACCAAAGACATCACTTTTCCGACTGGCAAGGACACCACGACCACGATGCCAGGTGAGGCCTACCTCAAGCATGTGATGCTGCCCAACATGTTTTTTCACGTCACCACGGCCTACGCCATTTTGCGGCACAACGGCGTGGAACTGGGCAAGCGCGACTACCTCAGAGGTGCCGCGGGGTAACGGTTCAGACGCAGCCTTCGGACCGCGCGGCCAGCCGGTCCAGCTCGGCGCAAACATCCGCCATGCGCCCTGATATGACCATGCGCCCCACCTGGGCAGGCGACTGGCCCGCTTCCATGACACGCACAACCCGCAGTGCAGTGCCCCCACCAGATTTTGAATGAATAGTGGCCTTAGCCCCCGTCCGGTTTGCGTGAGGCGATATTGTTTTAATAGCAAATTGGGTGGCGGGGCAGGTCGAGGGGCTTGCTGCGCGGTGGCTCCTGCGCGTGCCGGTGCCAAACCCAAGCAGGCGCATGAAATCCTGCATCGGGTTCGCAAAGGCCGACAGGGCCGGGAAGACATTTAAAGCGAAATTCATGATGGATACCTCTGGGTTTTCGGGGACGGTCGGTACGGCAGAAATCACATCAACATCGTGTTGCGAATGAGACCAACCGCAAGACCCTCGATTTCAAACGGCTCTCCGGGCTCCACCACGATGGTCTGGTAGTCCGGGTTTTCGGGGTGCAATTCAATCAGGTGCTTGTTGCGGCGAAAACGTTTTACCGTGACCTCGTCACCCAGCCTTGCCACCACGATCTGCCCATTTTTGGCATCTTTGGAGGACTGCACGGCCAGCAAATCGCCATCCATGATGCCGGCATCGCGCATGGACATGCCGCGCACTTTCAGCAAATAGTCCGGCTTGCGCTGGAACAGGCTGTTCTCGACGAAATAAGTCTGGTCAACATGCTCTTGAGCCAGAATGGGCGAGCCCGCTGCCACGCGACCGATGAGCGGCAACGCGAGCTGGGCCAGACTGGGCAGCGGAAAGGAAAATTGCTTGTTGCGTGATTCATTGATGGAGCGAAGCGTGGCGCTTTTGAGCCGGATGCCGCGCGAGGTGCCACTGACCAGCTCGATGACGCCTTTGCGGGCCAGCGCCTGCAGGTGCTCCTCGGCCGCGTTCGCAGACTTGAAGCCCAGCTCATTGGCAATCTCCGCCCGGGTGGGTGGTGCGCCGGTGCGGGCAATGGCGCTCTGGATGAGGTCCAGAATCTGTTGCTGGCGGGCGGTCAGCTTGACCGGAAAATCGGAAGAGTCGCTCATGATCACTCCTATGGGTGGGTCTGGACGTTATTGGCCTGGACTTAACTCTGGATACATCCTCAAGCTGTTTTAATATCCAGTAACTGTATTTTTAACCAGTTTTATAAGAAAAGCAAGCGATGCCTGTAAATAATCAGAAAAAGATCGTCGTACTCGGCACCGGGGGCACGATTGCCGGGAGGTCTGCCGACCCAGCGGACAACATCGGTTACCAGGCCGGTGAGGTGCCGGTGGGGCAGCTGGTGGCCGGCCTGCAGGCTGATAGGCCCGTGGATAGCCATGGCGATGCGATTGACATCGTCAGCGAGCAAGTGGGCCAGCTGGACAGCAAGGACATGAGCTTTGCGATCTGGCAGCAGCTGGCGGCCCGCGTACAGGCTTTGCTTGCAGATGCCTCCGTGCAGGGCATTGTGATCACGCACGGCACCGACACGATTGAGGAAACCGCCTACTTTTTACACGCCCTGCTGGCGCCTGCCAAACCGGTTGTGTTCACCTGTGCGATGCGGCCCGCGTCGTCGCGGTCGCCAGATGGACCGCAAAACATGATGGACGCGCTAACGGTCGCCGGCGCGAGCGGCGCCAGCGGTGTGACCGTGGTTTGTGCGGGCCGCATCC
>JAHEBY010000175.1 GCA_024642025.1 Comamonadaceae bacterium
CGTGCCAAACCACCAACGCCACCGTCATCGCCAGCCCGATTTCGTCGCTGATCGGTAGCGCGGCCACCAGAAAGCCAGCCGCCACAAACGCCCAGATGCGCTCAAACCAGTTCAATGGCGCAAGCCAGAACCCGATCGCGGTGCCGCCCCACAACGCTATGGCAATGAGCGCCTTGACAACGATGTAAGCTGTGTCCCACCAGGTGCCGCCCTGCAGCATCAAGGCTGGCGCATACACCGCCATGAACGGCACGATGAAGCCCGCAATGGCAATACGCATGGCCTGCAGGCCAATTTTCATGCCGCTTTCGCGCGCAATGGGTGCCGCGGCAAACGCCGCCAGCGCCACCGGTGGCGTCAGGTCTGCCATGATGCCGAAATAAAACACAAACATGTGCGAAACGATCAGCGGCACCCCCAGCTCCAGCAGCGCCGGCGCGGCCAGCGAGCTGGTGATGATGTAGTTGGGAATGGTCGGAATACCCATGCCCAGCACGAGACACACCAGCATGGTGAGCAAGAGGCTCAAAAACAGGTTGTTGTGGCCAATCTGGATGATGTACCCCGCAAACAGCGTGGCTACACCCGTCAGCGTCAGAATGCCGATGATGATGCCCACCAGCGCGCACGCAATGCCAACCGGCAGCGCGTGGCGCGCACCGTCGGCCAGCGCGTTGAGGGCGATGTGCAGCGTCTCGCGCCCGCCTTTTGCAAACCACAGTACCGCGGCCATCAGCAGCGCCAGTCCGATGATGGCCTGAATGCCAAATTTGAAGAAGCTGGAGGCAGCCAGCCCGATCAGCACCCAGAAAACTATCTGGAGTGGGCGGCTGCCGAAATTTTTGGTCAGTGCCGCACCAAAGATCAACACCACGGTCAGCGCCAAGCCCACCATGCCGGAAAACAGCGGCGTATAGCCCGCAAACAGCAACCACACCAGCACCGCCAGCGGCAGGATCAGATACCAGCGCAGACGCACGGCAGCCCAAGGGTCTGGGCATTCCTCTTTGGGAATGCCCAGAAGGCCGGCCCGACCGGCCTCAAGATGCACCATCAGGAACGCGGTGATGAAATACAAAATGGCCGGAATCGCCGCCGCCTTGCAGATTTCGAGGTAAGGCACGTCAATCGTCTCTGCCATGATGAAGGCCACCGCCCCCATCACCGGCGGCATGATCTGCCCGCCCATGCTGGCCGTGGCCTCCACACCGCCCGCAAACGAGGCCTTGTAGCCAAACCGCTTCATCAGCGGAATGGTGAATTGCCCAGTGGTGACTACATTGGCCACGCCCGAGCCATTGATGGTGCCCATCAGACCCGACGACACAACCGCCACTTTGGCGGGACCACCCTTGGTATGCCCAAACAGGCCCAGCGCAAAATCGGTGAACAAGGTAATCATGCCCGCCTGCTCAAGAAATGAGCCGAACAGGATGAACAGGAAGATGTAGGACGATGAGACGTAAGTCGGTGTGCCGTAAATGCCTTCAGTGCCAAAACCGAGCTGGCCCACGATCTGGTCCAGTCCGTAACCCCTATGGGCCAGATCGCCCGGCAAATACTGGCCAAAAAGGCCGTACAGCAGGAAGGTCAGGCAGATTAGTGGCAACGCAAACCCCATGATGCGCCGCGCCGCCTCAAACACCAGCACAATGGTCAGCACGCCGACCACCATGTCGGCCCGGGTCATTTCGCCGGCGCGCTGCACCAGATCAGCTTCAAACACCCAGTGGTAAAGGCCAGCAGCAAATGCCACCAGGGCAATCAGCCAGCCGAGGCCCCGCTGCCTTAGCGGCGGATGCAGCACAAAAGCCAAAACAAGCAAAAAGCCCACATGCACCGCCCGCACCACGATGCTGGACAAGGGGCTAAACGCCGCGGTAACAATCTGAAAAACAGAAAAAACAATGGCAACCCAAAACAAGGCGCCGGCAAAAGCCGGCGTGTGGTCCTCGGTTACGTGCAGGGGTTGCGCGGCGACTGGCGCCGCGGCAGGCACGGGAGCAGTCATGCTTATTTCATCAGCCCGACTTCACGGTAATACTTTTGCGCACCTTCATGGAAGGTCACACTGGTGCCGCTCACTGCGCCCTCTTTGCTGATGCCCTTTGCGGCGCTGTGCGCGGCCACCAGCGTAGGGAGGTTGTCAAACATCGATTTGGTCATGGCATAGACGGCGTCCGACGAAACGCCCTCGTGCGATACCAGGAAGTTCTTGATGGCCACTGTCGGCACGTCTGCCGTTTGGCCGGTGTAAGTGTTGGCGGGAATAGTGGCCGGCTGGTAAGCCGCATCGCCCACTTTGGCCACGATATCCGCCGGAATCGGCACCACGACGATATTGACTGCAGTTGCAAGATCGCGAATTGATGCCACGCCCAGGCCAGCGGATTGCAACGTGACGTCGAGCTGCCGGTTTTTCATCAGTTCGACCGATTCCCCAAAAGCCAGGTACTCCACTTTGGAAAAGTCGCTGTAGGCCAGGCCAGCAGCTTTCAGCACCGCTCGGGCGTTAAGCTCTGTGCCCGATTTGGGCGCGCCAACCGAGATGCGCTTGCCTTTGAGGTCTGCCATGGTCTTGATGCCAGAGTCGGCACTCGCCACGATCTGGATGTAGTTGGCGTAGACCCCTGCTACCGCGCGCAGTTTTTTCAGCGGTGTGGCAAATCCGGCCTCTTTGTCGCCGTTCCATGCGTCAGAGAGGGCGTCGCCCAGGGTGAGCGCGATTTCGCCGCGCCCAGCCTGAAGCAGGTTCAGGTTCTCGGCAGACGCCTTGGTCGATTGAACGGTCACTTTCGCATCAGGCAGCACCTTGCCATAAATTTGAGACAAGGCGACGCCCAGTGGGTAATACACGCCGCTTTGGCCGCCAGTCAGGACGTTAATGAACTTTTGCTGTGCCCGCACGAGCGGTGCGTACGCAAGCGCGCCACTGCCCAGCGCGGCCAACACCAGTGATCGACGGCGAACGGAAGGCTTGAATGATTGCATAGTGATCTCCGAAAACAAATGAAACGGATTTGACAGCCGATACGGGACATCAAACGAAGTGCTGAGAATATACCGAAGACTGCCTGATCGATGAATGGGTGATTACCCGTCGAACAAGTTCCCGCAGGTGCCGCCCAAGGGTAAACCCTGCTAGTGAACACCAGAATGGCGCATTCCCCGGCTTTTGATAAGCTAGTAGGTACTGCAATTTCTTATTGAACTGGAGATAAACGAATGAAGATCACACTGAAGCATGTTCTGGCTACGGCACTAATGGCGGTGGGGCTGAGCACATACGCCGCGCCGATCGTCATCAAATACAGCCACGTGGTGGCTGATGCGACGCCCAAAGGCCAGGCTGCGCTCAAGTTCAAGGAGTTTGCCGAGAAAAAGTTGCCCGGCAAAGTAGTGGTGGAGGTGTTCCCGAACAGCCAGCTGTTTGGCGATGGCAAGGAGATGGAGGCTCTGCTGTTGGGTGACGTGCAGATCATCGCGCCGTCGTTGTCCAAATTCAGCAAGTACACCAAGAAGCTGCAGGTTTTCGACTTGCCATTCCTGTTTGATGACATTCAGGCTGTTGACCGCTTCCAGAGCAGCAAGGAGGGTCAGGCGTTGCTGTCGTCCATGAAAGGTAAAGGCATTGTGGGCTTGGGCTACCTGCACAACGGCATGAAAGAGCTGTCGGCCAACAAGCCCCTTGGAAACCCCGCAGATGCCAAGGGACTGAAGTTCCGCATCCAACCCTCTGACGTGATTGAGGCGCAATTTAAAGCGGTGGGCGCCAATCCACAAAAGCTGGCTTTTTCCGAGGTGTATCAGGCGCTGCAATCCGGTGTTGTCGATGGTCAGGAAAACACCTGGTCCAACATTTACAGCCAGAAGTTTCATGAAGTACAGGGTTACATCATGGACAGCAACCATGGCGTGATTGACTACATGGTGGTTGCCAATGGCAAGTGGTGGGAAGGCCTGCCAAAAGATATCCAGAAGGGTTTGAGCGAAGCCATGACCGAGTCCATCAAGGTTGGTAACAAAATTGCATTCGATGAGTCTGAGGCGTTCAAGGCCAAAGTGATTGCCGACAAAAAGGCAAAGGTCCTTCCTGTTGGCAAGGAAAGCCTCGCAGCATGGCGCGCCGCGATGAAGCCGGTGTGGAAAGAGTTTGAGGCTGACATCGGTCTGGACCTGATTCAGGCGGCTCAAAAGGCCAACAAATAAAAGGGAAGGCCACGCGCACCAAAAGGTCAACGTGGCGCCTGGAGCAAATTGGAACCCCGGCTAGCCCGGGGTATTTTTTGGGAATCTGACCATGAAGATACTTGATCGACTGGAAGAATGGATCATCTCCATCATGCTGCTGGTCATGACCGGACTGGCATTTATGCAAGTCGTGCGCCGTTATATCTTCAACACGGGGTTTTCCTGGACGCTGGAGCTCACGATGGTGTGCTTCGCTTTCATGATTTTCGTGGGCATCTCATACGGCGTGCGCGTGGGCTCGCATATTGGCGTGGATGCACTGGTGAACCTCCTGTCAGCACCGAAGAGGCGGCTTGTGTCGATTCTTGCCGTCGTGCTGAGTCTGGTGTACGTCGGATTCGTGCTTTACGGCTCTGGCATCTACGTCAACAAAATGATGGAGGTCGGCGTTGAGTTTGACGATCTCCCGATTGAACGCTGGAAGGTTTTGATCATCATGCCCATTGGCTATGCATTGGTGGGTTTTCGCTTTTTTCAGATTCTGTACAACCTGGTCACAGGCAAAACGGACAGCCTGCACCTGGCTGACGAGGCCGCAGACGCGATGAAACTCAAGGCCAAGGAGTCCGCAGAATGAACACCACCGTACTCTTTGCCTGTCTGTTTCTCTTTATGGCAATTGGCATGCCGATTGCGGTCAGTTTGGGCTTGGCCAGTTTGCTGACCATCACCTTCTTTTCGCAAGATTCGCTGGCGTCGATGTCGATCAAGCTGTTTGAAACCAGCGAGCATTACACGCTGATGTCAATCCCGTTCTTCGTGTTGGCCGGTAACCTCATGTCTACCGGTGGCGTGGCCAAGCGCATGGTGCGGTTTGCGATCGCCGCTGTGGGTCATCTGCGTGGCGGCCTGGCCATTGCGTCCATTCTGGCGTGCATGCTATTTGCAGCGGTCTCGGGCTCCAGCCCCGCAACCGTAGTGGCCATTGGATCGATCGTGATCGCCGGGATGGTGAAGAACGGCTACACCAAGGATTTTGCCGCCGGCGTGATCTGTAACGCGGGCACATTGGGCATTCTGATTCCTCCGTCCATCGTGATGGTGGTCTATGCCGCCGTCACACAGGTGTCGGTGGGCCGCATGTTCATGGCGGGCGTGATTCCGGGGTTGTTGCTGGGCTTTATGCTGATGCTGGCTGTCTGGTGGCGCGCTGGAAAGTTGCAAATCACTCCACCACCCAAAGCGACCAAGAAGGAAATTTTTCAGGCTTTCCGAGACTCCATGTGGGGCCTTGCGCTTTTGGTCATCATCATGGGCGGTATTTATGGCGGTGTCTTCACGCCCACGGAAGCCGCGGCTGTATCCGCAGTCTACGCACTGTTTGTTGCCGTGTTCATCTACAAAGATCTGGGACTCCGGGATTTGCCAGAAGTGTTTCTGGAGTCCGCCAAGACCACGGTAATGCTGATGTTCATTGTGGCCAACGCCCTTTTGTTTGCGCACGTGCTGACAACCGAACGCATCCCGCAGGCCATAGCCGAGCAGATTCTTGCCGTAGGCATGGCACCGTGGATGTTCCTGCTGGTCGTGAACGTGATTTTGCTGGTGGCAGGC
>JAHEBY010000176.1 GCA_024642025.1 Comamonadaceae bacterium
GCTATCCAAGTGCCGGGCCCCAGCTATCGTTTGGCTGGCGCCGCAGAGACAGCCGGATTACCGCGCATGGATTTGAAGAACTCGGTGGTTGACGGGTCCAGCACCAGCACATCGCTCTTGTTGTTGAAGCTGGCACGGTACGCGTCAAGGCTACGGTAAAACTGCGCGAATTGGGGGTCTCGCCCAAACGATTCGGCGTAAACACCCGCGGCAGTGGCATCGCCCTCACCCTTGATTTTCTGCGCATCACGGTATGCGTTGGCGACGGTCACTTCCCGCTGGCGATCCGCATCAGCACGGATTTTCTCGCCTTCGGCAGCACCAGTGGATCGCAGTTCGTTGGCGACTCGCTTGCGCTCCGCTTCCATGCGGCGATAGACTGAATCCGTAATGGCTTCAACGTAGTCCACGCGGGTAATTCGCACATCAACCACATCAATACCCCAAGGCTTGACGCCGCGCACCTTGTCAAGCACTTCGCGCTTGACATCAGCCATGAGGTCTTCCCGTTTCAGGGACAACAGCTCCTTCACGGTTCGCTTGTTGATTTCTTCCTGAAAAGCGTTGCGTACCACGCGGTTAAGCTGGCTCGCGCCTGCCGCCTCGTTAGTGCCCACGTTTCGAATGTATTCCGTCGGCTCGGAAATGCGCCAGCGGACATACCAATCAATGACCACACGCTGTTTCTCGGCCGTCAGCATCGGCTCGTTATCGGTGGTGTCCAGCGTCAGCAGGCGCTTGTCAATGTAGGACACATTCTGGAACGGGGGCGGCAGTTTGAAGTTCAAACCAGGCTCGACAATGACTTTTTTGATTTCGCCAAGCGCAAATACCACGCCAAACTGGCGCTGATCCACAATGAAAAGTGTGGAACTCAAGATTGCCAGCAAGACCAGCAGCGACGAAAAGATAAATCCAATTTTGTTCATGACTCGTTCCTAGCGGACATCACGCTCACGTCCGCGCGACGAATCGCGTGAACGGGCATCCGGTAAAGGCTGAGGCGCTGTTGTTGACGCGCCCGTGGTGCTCCCGGCTGTAGCACCAGCTGCGCCACTGGCGCTGCCGCCCTGCCCTGTCATTTGCATAATTTTGTCCAGCGGCAAATACAGCAGATTCGACCCTTGGCGCGAATCAACAAGCACTTTGGTGGTGTTGGCGTAAATTTCCTGCATGGCATCCAGATACATCCGGTCGCGGGTGACCTGCGGCGCTTTCTGATATTCGTTGAGCACCGAGCGGAAACGCTGCGCATCACCTTGTGCCTGGGCAACGACCCTGGCCTTGTAGGCATCAGCTTCTTCTTTGAGGCGCGACGCAGAGCCCACAGCACGGGGAATCACATCATTTGCATAGGCTTGTGCATCATTCTTGGCGCGTTCCCGCTCCTGCCCGGCCTTGAGAACGTCGTCAAAAGAAGCTTGGACCTGTTCCGGCGGGCGAACACCACCTTGCTGCATATTGATGGCCACTACCTCGATACCGACCTTGTAGCGATCCAGAATGCTCTGCATCAGGGTACGGACCCGTGGCGCGATTTGGTCACGCTCCTCGGCCAACGCAGTATCCATGCGCATTTTGCCCACCACTTCACGAACGGCAGTTTCGGCTGCCTGCACAACAGCATCACCCGGATTCCGGCTTTCAAACAAATAGGCACGGGCATCGTTTAACCGATACTGCACTGCAAACTTGATCTCGACAATGTTCTCGTCCTCGGTCAGCATGGCCGATTCGCGTAACCCGGTCGCCTTGATGATCGTGTCACGCCCGACATCAACCGAGCGAATCTGGGTCACGAATACAGCTTCATGCTGCTGGATTGGATACGGCAAGCGCCACTGAAATCCGGCATTGACCGTGCTTCGATATTTGCCAAACTGCGTGATAACCGCCTGCTGGCCCTCCTGCACGATGAAGAAACCGGTTCCGAGCCAGATCAATACGATGATGGCCAGGATAAGGCCGCCACCGATACCCGCACTCTTCATGTCCGGCTGAAATCCTCCCCCGCCCCCGCTGGAACCGTTCGTGCCTCGGCCGCTCTTGCCACCACCGCCAAAAAGACCACCGAGCTTGCGGTTGAAATCTCGCCACAGCTCGTCCAGATCAGGGGGCCCCTGAGTTGGCGTGTTTTTGCGATCCCGCGACCTGTCGTCCTGAGGAGGGGGTAAAGTGGGTTTTTCTCCCTCAGGCGGCTCTTGCGAGCTCTGAGTGGATTCAGACGGCTTGTCGTCGCCGCGACCCCATCGCGAATCGTTCAGGTTGAACATGCCTCGGATGCGCCCCGAAATCGACGGCCATTCCGAAGAGCGGAAAACAGTTTTCATCACTAGTACTCTTGTGTATCTTTAATGGATTGTGCCTAAATCCTGGGTGGCATCACCGTTGCTGGAGGGAAAGTCCTCAACTATAACGGCGGCATTCAGCGCCTCACGGCTGTCACAACTTTGGTCGGGGCGCCGCGCGGCATCTGCCAAAGCCTGTCTGAGTATGGATAAGCCTTCACCATTTTGGGCACTGACAAAAACGCGTTGCGTCTGCTGGCCATTGACTTTAATCAAGTCGTGGAGATGTAGTGGATAGTGAGCGGTTTCAAGAGCATCCAGCTTGTTAAAAGCCAAAATCTGGGGAACCGTATCAGCTCCAATTTCGGCAAGCACGCGTTGCACTTCCTGCATTTGCTCCAAGTGATTGGGGTTCGAGGCATCCACAACGTGAATCAGCAGGTCGGCATCCACGGCCTCCTGTAAGGTGGCCTGAAACGCATCTACGAGTCCATGGGGCAAGTCGCGAATGAAACCCACGGTGTCCGAAAGCGAGGTGGTTCTTGCGTTTTCACCTAAATAGAGCTGCCTTGTCGTCGTGTCAAGCGTGGCAAAAAGCTGATCTGCCGCATACGCACGGGCCTTGACTAGTGCATTAAACAAGGTCGACTTGCCCGCGTTGGTATAGCCTACAAGCGATATATTGAACGCATCTCGCCTCTCACGCTGCCGCCTTTGGGTCTGGCGTTGCCGCTTGACCTTCACCAGTCGCTCTTTGGTGCGCTTGATGCTGTCGCCAATCATTCGCCTGTCAAGCTCGATCTGCTTCTCGCCTGGCCCGCCGCGCACACCAGCCCCGCCGGTCTGTCGCTCCAGGTGAGACCAGCGACGGACCAAGCGCGTGCTCAGGTACTGGAGTCGAGCCAGTTCAACCTGAAGCTTTCCCTCGTGGCTGCGTGCCCGCTGCGCGAAAATCTCAAGAATCACTAAAGTCCGATCGTTGACAGGGAGCTCAAGGTGGCGCTCAAGGTTCCGCTGCTGGGCCGGACTGAGACTTTGGTCGAACAAAACCTCCAGCGCCCCAACCTGATTTGCAAGGAGTTTGATTTCGTCTGCCTTGCCGCTTCCAATAAACAAAGCTGCATCGGGCGCTCTACGCTTGCACGTTAGCCGCGCAACGGGTGTCAACCCGGCAGTTTCAGCCAGCAGGCCCAACTCCTCAAGTTCCTTGTCGAAATTGGGCGAACCCAAGTCGACACCAACCAGCACTGCGGGAATCAATGGTCAGTCTGCGGCGGGAGCATCACTCTCGCCGGAGGAAAAATTGACCGCCCGCCCGGGAACGATGGTGGAAATGGCGTGTTTGTATACCATTTGGGTGACCGTATTGCGCAGCAGCACAACATACTGGTCGAATGACTCGATCTGACCCTGCAACTTGATTCCATTGACCAGATAAATGGACACCGGAACGTGCTCGCGTCGCAGCGCGTTCAGGAATGGGTCTTGCAGCAATTGTCCTTTGTTATTCACGATATTCTCCGTGTTCAGAAATTAGAGGAAAGGGGACGATACCACAGTCGATTGAGGCCTTGGCCCAAAGTCTGTTCAATTCCCCACGCAAATGTGCCTTTGCCTGTATAGCAATCGCACTGAAAATTTACTTCGTGTCTTTGTCGGCGTAAGGGTTTACAGACGACTTCATTTGAATCCGCAATGGCGTTCCAACCAAGTCGAATTCTTTACGGAATCTGCCCTCCAGAAATCGCTTGTAGGCTTCAGTCACGTGCTCAAGTGAATTCCCGTGAATGATGATCACCGGAGGGTTCATGCCGCCCTGGTGGGCGTAACGCAATTTCGGTCGAAACATGCCTGAACGCTTCGGACTTTGAAACTGGACCGCTTCGAGCAAAAGTCTGGTCAGCACGGGGGTAGACATTTTGCAGTTGGCCGCCTTGTAGGCCTGTGTGATTGCCGCCCACAACGGCCCCAACCCCTGACGCTTTTGGGCGGATATGAAATGCATCGCGGCGAATTTGAGGAACGGGAGCCTGGTTTCGATTGATCGTTTGACCAGCTCACGCTCGTAATCGTCGCGTAGTGCATCCCATTTGTTGATAGCCAACACGACTGCCCGCCCACTTTCCAGAACATAGCCAGCAATGTGAGCGTCCTGATCTGTAACTCCCTGTGTTGCGTCGATCAACAGCAACACCACATTAGCTGACTCAATAGCCTGAAGAGTCTTGACTACAGAGAATTTCTCGATGGCTTCAAATACCTTGCCGCGCCGCCGCAGGCCAGCGGTGTCTACCAGCTCGAATTGCTGGCCATTACGCTCAAATGGAACAGAAATCGCGTCTCGGGTGGTACCGGGAAAGTCAAAAGCGACCAGACGCTCTTCGCCCAACCACGTATTGATAAGCGTCGATTTACCCACATTTGGACGACCGGCAACGGCAAGCTTTATCACCCCCTTTTGGAGCGAATCGTCGTCTTCTTGCGGCTCCTCGAGCTCAAGTTGATCCAGAGCTTCGGCGATCAGCGACCGAATACCTTCCCCGTGCGTGGCAGAAATTGGAATGACTTCGCCAAGTCCCAGCTCAAAAAACTCTCCAAGCTGGGCACCTTCACGCAAACCTTCCGCTTTATTCGCAACAAGAAGGCAAGGTTTTCCCAATCGCCTGAGGTATCTGGCAATGTCGTGGTCTTGCGCGGAAACGCCGGCCCGAGCATCAACAACAAAAAGAACCAAATCCGCTTCCGCGACTGCCTGACGCGTCTGCTTGGCCATCTCTCTGTAAATGCCGCTGGCCGCATCAGGCTCAAAACCGCCTGTGTCAATGACAATAAATTCCTGATTGCCTTGGCGCGCGTTGCCATAGTGGCGGTCCCTGGTGAGCCCTGCATAGTCTGCCACGATGGCATCCCGACTTTTCGTCAACCGGTTAAACAGCGTCGATTTTCCTACGTTTGGGCGCCCCACCAAGGCCAATACAGGTTTCATGACTGAAGCGGCCGGAAGCCCTATTCAGGCCTGAAGCCGAAAACTCCACCGCCACGGGTTACAACGACTAAAGTCCCGCCCGCCTGAACCGGTGTAGCTGCGATCGCCGTGCCGTCTGTTGACAAGCGATTTAATGCCGTGCCATCGACTCTGGAAAGCAAATGTACTAAGCCAGTGCCATCGCCCACCGCTATCGAGCGGCCAATGACAAAAGGCGCGGTAAGTCTCCGATAGCGCAACAAATCGGTCGCCCACACCTGCTCTCCGTCCTGGAGCTTCCATGCCACAATCTTTCCGTCACTCTCCGTACCATAGACAACTGTGTCATCGCCACTCAAGCCGACAAATCCCGATGTTGCCTTTGACCAGATTAGTTTTCCGCGTTCGGCGTCGACACAACCGATAGCTGCCTGGAACGCCCTCACGCACACAATGCCGCCATTTCTGGCGCCACCAGCCACAAGATCTACGAGCCGCTCAATTTCGTTTGCACCTCGTGGGGATGCGATCGGGACCTCCCA
>JAHEBY010000177.1 GCA_024642025.1 Comamonadaceae bacterium
GTTGTTATCGATGGTTGGCGTGGCAGAAGTGGGTGGTGACATTCGCTACGTTGGTGATTTCAAACCACTACTGGGCGGGATTGATGTCGTAGCGGCGCTAATTGGCCTGTATTGCATTCCAGTCCTGATTGACCTGGTGGCCACTCCCGTTGCGCATTTGGAAACGGGTAGCCGGGTGGCGAGCTTTCGGTTACCCGAGGCTATAGCCATCCTCAAACGTTCGAAATTCAATTTGACGCGCAGCTCCATCATAGGCACCGTCGTTGGCATCCTGCCAGGGGCTGGTGGGTCTATAGCGTCTTTGGTGGCGTATTCCGAGGCGAAGAGATCTTCCAAAAATAGAAGTAACTTCGGGAAGGGTGAGCCAGATGGTGTGCTGGCCACAGAATCCGCGAATAACGCCACGGTCGGCGGTGGATTCATCCCGACGCTGGTTCTCGGCATCCCTGGAACACCGCCCGACGCCATCATATTAGGTGCGCTGTTGGTGCAGGGCATACGTACCGGACCCACGTTGTTTACCCAGCAAGCTCCCATTGTCTATACCTTCATCTGGGGACTTATCCTCGCCACCCTGATCATGCTACCGGTAGGTCTATTGATCGGCCGTTTCGCGTTCCGCTCCATCCTGGCCATCCCCAAGGCTGTATTGGTGCCGTCGGTAGCCCTTCTCACAGTATTGGGGAGTTTTGCCGTACACAACAACGTACACGAGGTCCAACAGATGGTTGTTCTTGGCGTCTTGGCATGGGGCGCGAGCCGAATGGGATTCAGCGCCTCGCCAATCGTGCTCGGGCTAATCCTTGGCACGATTGCAGAGCGCGGTTACGTACAGGGTCATCTGATTGGCGGCGCGAGAGGAAGCGTCCTGGCGGAATTCTTCGGTCGCCCCATTTCGCTGGCGATCATATTTTTCATCGTCCTTGGCTTACTTTGGCCTTGGTGGTCGGCCCGCCAAGCACGTATCAGGGAGATGGGCGATGACTGAGCACAGACCTGATATACCCGGAGCAGCTGGCAGCGCCTTGATGGTAGCGATTGGAGCCGCTGCGATTTGGGCTGCACGCGACTACTCTGAACTGGGCGCAGTATTTCCGCGCACGGTAGGCGCCTTGCTGGTTGCTCTCGGCATTGTCTACATAGCACTGGTGGCACTGGGCCGCTCACATCGCGTCGACGTAGCTGAAGGGTCTTTCGCCCGACGTGTGCTCGCCGCTGCGGTGATGTTGGCTTGGGCGTTTACTCTGGAACCCCTGGGCTTTTTGCCCTCGGGCGGGGCCGCTATGGCAGCGTTGCTTTTAATTGCCCACCATGATCGATGGACATTGCGGACAGCTTTGGTCTATGGTTTGGCCACTGCGACAGTATTGGGACTGCTCTACGCCCTGTTTAAATTCGCTTTACAGGTACCGTTGCCTTAAAGCAAGCCGCTAACCGATGCCGAACCCAGACTGACCTCCTGCTCAAACTCCCCATGCAAATATTGATTTCCGAATTCATGGACCAACGTGCCGTTGCGCAATTGCAAGCTCACCACGACGTTGTCTACGACCCTACTCTAGTTGATGACCGCCCACGTTTGCTGGCGGCGGCGCAAACCTGCGATGCTTTGATCGTGCGCAACCTCACTCAGGTTCGTGACGAACTACTCGCGGCACTCGGCCAGTGCAAGGTCATCGGGAGGCTGGGTGTTGGACTCGACAATATTGACGTGCCCGGCTGCGACGCGAAAGGCATGATGGTGATTCCGGCCACTGGCGCCAACGCGCTGAGCGTCGCTGAGTACGTCATCACGTCCGCAATGTTGCTGTTGCGCGGCGCCTATACATCTACCGCCGACGTCGCTAGTGGAAAATGGCCCCGCAAAGCCTTGAGCACCGGGCGCGAAACAGCCGGCAAAGTGATCGGCATAGTTGGATTTGGCTCGATTGGGCGAACCACGGCGCGGTTGGCTCAAGGCTTGGGTATGCAAGCCATCGCATTTGACGCCATGCTGGACGCAGACATGCCTGTGTTTCGGGAAACTGGCGTCAAGTATGTCGGCTTGCAGGAATTGATCATGCAGGCCGACGTGGTCACACTTCACGTTCCGCTGGTCGATGCCACGCGTGGGCTGTTCGATGCCAAGTGCATTGCGTCCATGAAGTCTCGCGCCATCCTGATCAATACCTCAAGAGGCCATATCGTCGACCTGACCGCTGTTGCAGCGTCACTTCGCAAAGGACATCTGGGCGGCGCGGCGATTGACGTGTTTGATACTGAACCCCTGGGTGCAAACGTCGAACTGCTGAACTGTCCAAATCTGCTGCTGACGCCCCATATTTCGGGTGTCAGCGCTGAATCAAATGAGCGGGTTTCGTTTCTGATTGCCGAGAAGGTTCTGGAGGCTTTGCATTGATGGCACATCTCACCCTTGCCCAAGCCCATTCACTGGTGGTGCGCGCCCTCTTGTCGGCTGGCGCAGGCGAAGCGATGGCAACTTCTGTAGCCAGGGCATTGGTGCTGGCCGAGTCTCAGGGGTTGTCCGGCCACGGCCTTAGCCGGGTCGGGCAATACTGCACGCATTTGCGCAATGGCCGCGCCGACGGCAAAGCAGTGGCAAAGGTATTGCGGCATAAAGGTGCGGCGGTTCTCGTCGATGCTGGTACCGGCTTGGCATTCCCGGCGTGCGACCTGGCAATTGACAAAGCCATCGCCGTCGCGCGAGAACTCGGCGTCTGTTTCGCCGGCGTCACCAATAGTCATCACGCGGGCGTGATGGTGGACCACCTGCGTCCGGTCGCCCAAGCCGGCATGGTCGGCCTGGCTTTCGCCAATTCGCCCGCCGCCATGCCGGCAGCGGGTGGACGTCACCCGGTGTTTGGCACCAATCCGGTTGCCGCAATCTTCGCGCGGCGCGACGCCGACCCGCTGATGATTGATTTGTCGCTGAGCGAGGTCGCCAGAGGCAAGCTCATGGTGGCCGCCAGGGAGGGTAAGGCGATACCCACCGGCTGGGCACTGGACGCCGACGGTGAGCCCACAACGGATCCGCAGAAAGGAATGATGGGCTCCATGCTGCCTGTCGGTGCCGCTACTAGCTTCAAGGGGGCGATGCTGGCGTTGATGGTTGAGCTGATGGTGACCGCAGTCATAGGGGCGCAATTCGGCTTTGAGGCCAGCTCTTTCTTTGTCGACGCGGGCAATCAACCCCGAATCGGCCAAGCCTTTATCGTCATCGACCCTGCAGCACTGGCTGGCCAAGACGCCTATTGCGATCGTATGGAGACTGTCATCGCAGAGATGTTGCGCGACGACGGCGTGCGTCTTGCGGGGGCACGCCGCCTCGCATTGGAGCGGAAGGCCCAGCGGGATGGTGTGACCATTGCAGACAACCTGAAAGCCCAATTGGACGTGCTGGCCACTGCCTGATCCGGGTCACGTCGTGCTGCGATGAACCAGCTCTGGCTGTACTGCCGCATGGGCAGACTGTATGAAGCGACCCGCCTTCAATGCTGCCTGCATGTCGATCAGCAATTGAGCGCATTTACTTCCAATATCATAGCGCTCAACGCTTACGGTGCATAATCCTCCACCCAGTTGCCTTGAAATCGGGAAGTCTCCAAAACCCAGGATTGCTACGTCGCGGGGCAGTCTGAGCCCTTGAGCCGTCGCCTGCAGGAATGCACCGGCCGCCAGATGGTCATTGGCGAAAGCTATCCCCTTTGGAAGACCTTTATCCTGCAGCGCCTTGAATGCCAGTCTGCCCGCCTCCATAGGCTCGACAGACTGGGCCTGATGGACATTCGCCCTGGCGCCGCCAGCACGAGCCGCCGCCACAAAAGCCTGCCCACGCTCATGAGCCCTAAAGTCCTCACGCACGCCACTGTCAACATAAACAAGCTCACGGTGACCACATCGCAACAAATGCTCTGCCATCATTGCACCGACCGCTGCGTGACTGAACCCGATCTGAGCAAACTCAGCGTCTGATGGATCAAGATCCCAAATCTCCAGAACTGGCGTGCCAGCCTGCTTGGCCTGCTTCATCAGCGCGAGTGCCGCCAAGCTGTGGTCGCGCCCCGTCACTACCAGGCCGGCAGGTGACCAACCGAGGACGGCTCGAATTTGCTCCTCTTCGCGTTCCAGTGAATAGTTGGTCGAGGCCAACAAGAGTTCAAGCCCGTGGGATTGAAGGGCGTCACTCAATCCCTGCACAGTCTCGGCAAATATCGAACTTGCAATGTTCGGAATGATGGCCGCCACAATGCTGGATTTGCCCGACGCCAACATGCCAGCCTGCTTGTTCGGTGTGTAGCCAGTCTGCCTCAGTGCTGAAACAATACGCCGGGCAGTTTCGGGCGCCACCAAAGCTGGAGCGCGAAGGTAACGGGACACAGTCATCGGAGTTACACCCGCATGCAAAGCGACGGTGGCCTGTGTTGCCCGCCCATGGCTACGCCCGCTACGGATCACACTATCCGCATGATTCGTCGGCAAAGGTGATATAGATGACTTTTTAGGGTTTATCACAATGACAAGTCGCAAATTGACGATTAATGTTAGCGCTAACAGTTCTTTTATGATACCCGTGAAAACACCCGTCAAGTCGCTTGATGAACTTCGCTCCCGTCGCTGGTTTGCTGACGTGGGGATGCGAGGCTTCGCCCACCGCCAGCGCATGCAGCAGCAGGGTGTACGTCGTGAAGACGTGATGGAGCGGCCGATTGTGGCGATCATCAACACCTGGAGTGACCTGTCGCCATGTCACGCGCATCTGCGCGAGCGGGCCGAGAGCGTCAAGAAAGGCGTCTTGATGGCCGGCGGCTACCCGGTCGAACTCCCGGCAATGAGTCTGGGTGAGGTCATGGTTAAACCAACCACCATGCTCTACCGCAACTTTCTCGCCATGGAGGTGGAGGAGTTGTTGCGTAGCTTGCCATGCGACGGTGTTGTTCTGCTAGCCGGTTGTGACAAGACCACGCCCGGAACCGTGATGGGGGCGATTAGCATGGATATTCCCACCCTATTCTGTCCCGCGGGACCTATGCTCAATGATCGTTATGTAAAAAGCGGCGTGAATCGTACGATTGGCGCCGGCACCCACACCCGCATATTTTGGGACGAATATCAGGCCGGAGCGCTGGGTGATGCGGAATTAATAGCACTTGAATCAAGAATGACAAGGGCTCCTGGCACTTGCAACACCATGGGGACGGCTTCCACCATGACTGCACTGGTCGAGGCCCTGGGGTTGGCACTACCCGGTTCGACCAGCATTCCGGCCATGGACTCGGCTCACTCGCGCATGGCCACTGATTGTGGCGAGCGCATCGTTGGCATGATCTGGGAAGACCTGAAACCATCACAATTGTTGACGAGGGGCTCCTTCCAAAATGCGATGGCAGTGCAGATGGCCCTGGGGGGATCAACGAACGCCGCAGTTCACATCATTGCCATGGCGCGCCGCGCCGGTGTCGATCTAAACCTGTCCGACCTGGATGCTGTTGGCAAAAAGGTTCCCGTACTGGCCAACCTGTTCCCCAGCGGCGACCGGTTGATGGAAGACTTCTACTACGCAGGCGGCCTCCCTGCGTTGATGAAGACGGTTGCGGCAGAAATCGATGGCACTGCGCTGACGGTTACAGGCCGCTCAGTTGCTGAAAACATTTCCTCTGCGACGGTTCAGGATGACGAGGTCATCAGACCGATTGGAAACCCGGTCAGCAAGGCGGGCGCACTGGCGGTTCTTTACGGCAATATCGCACCAGATGGCGCAGTGATCAAACCCAGCGCCGCCAGCGAGCGC
>JAHEBY010000178.1 GCA_024642025.1 Comamonadaceae bacterium
AAATGCAAATGCTGCTGTATACCCACCCGGTCAACGACCAACGCGCTGATCGCGGCTTGGCAACCATCAACTCTTTCTGGGTGAGTGGCACCGGCGCGCTCCATGCGGCTGGCGCTGAGCTACGCCAGGACGGTTCGCAGATCGCACCAACCATTGCGGACAGCTTGCGGGGTCCTGCGATTTCACGGGACTGGTCCGCCTGGATGGACGCCTGGCGCGCCATCGACGGAAGCGCGTGCGCCAATTTGTTGCGTGAACTGAAGGCGGGGAAACGCGTCAGCCTGACTTTATGCGGCGAGCGCAACGCCATCACCTGGAAGAATAGGCCCCCCGGGCTTTTGAGTGATATTTTGAGCCGAATTGTTGGTCAAATTGGGCATCAGCCCTTATACGATATGCATGAGCAGCTATGAACCTAGTAGCACGAGACGTCCCGCCGCGAGCTGTTTGGGCGCTGGAGCAGGCTGGTGTGCACCCGCTGCTGGCCCGCCTGTTTGCCGCGCGCGGCGTCCAAACCAAGGACGAGCTTGACGACGGCCTGAACCGATTGCTGCCACCCGCGAGCATGCTGGGCACCGCGCAAGCCGCCGTGATGTTGGCCGATGCCATTGCACAAAATAAGCGCCTCTGCGTCGTAGCCGACTACGACTGTGACGGTGCCACAGCCTGCGCCGTCGCCCTGCGTGGGTTGCGGCTGCTGGGCTCCAAAAACACCAGCTACATCGTGCCCGACCGCGTGGTGGACGGATATGGGCTGACCAGCCCGATTGCCCAGCGTGTCAAAGATAGCGGCGCGGATATCCTCATCACGGTGGACAACGGGATTGCGAGCCTCGAGGGCGTGGCAACCGCCAAATCACTGGGTCTTGAGGTGCTGGTGACCGACCACCATTTGCCTGCCGCGACACTTCCCGGTGCCGATGTCATCGTCAACCCGAATCAACCTGGCTGCGGCTTCGAGAGCAAATCAATTGCTGGCGTGGGCGTGATGTTCTACGTGCTCCTGGCACTGCGATCCGAGATGCGCCAGCGGGGCGTGTTCACCGTGGAGTCACAGCCCAAGCTCGATAACCTGCTACCACTGGTGGCGCTGGGTACCGTGGCCGATGTGGTCAAGCTCGACGCCAATAACCGGCGGCTCGTCGCGCAAGGGTTAAAACGGGTTCGAGCCCTTACACTACCTTCCGGGTTAGCTAGTCTTTTCATAGCATCCGGGCGACAAATCAAAGTGGCCACCACGTTCGATTTCGGCTTTGCACTGGGGCCCCGCATTAACGCGGCGGGCCGCCTGGCCGACATGACGCTGGGTATCGAATGCCTCCTGACAGACGACAGCGCGCGGGCTGACGAGTTGGCCAAAACACTGGATGGCATCAATCGGGAGCGCCGCAGCATCGAAGGCGACATGCGCGAGCAAGCCATGCAGATTGCCGAATCGCTGTTTGACGAGGGCGACGAACCACCACCCGCCATCTGCGTGTTTGACCCTGATTTTCATGAAGGGGTGGTTGGCATTGTGGCCTCACGCATCAAAGACAAACTGCATCGCCCCAGCTTTGTGTTTGCGGCGAGCAGCGCGAATGGCAAAGAGCATGAGCTCAAGGGCTCAGGCCGCTCGATTCCGGGTTTTCACTTGCGTGACGCGCTGGACCTCGTCGCCAAGCGGTATCCTGGCGTGTTGCTGCGCTTTGGCGGTCACGCCATGGCGGCGGGTTGCACCATAGCCGAAGAGCATTTTGACGATTTTGAACAGGGCCTCAACGAGGTGGCGCAAGAGTGGCTAGACGTTGCCACGCTTGCGCGGCGGCTGGACACCGATGGCCCGCTGAGCCCGGAGTACCGGCGTATCGACCTGGTGGACATGCTGCACCATGAGGTGTGGGGCCAGGGCTTTGCGCCGCCCACTTTTAGCGAAGAGCTTGAAGTGGTTTCGCAGCGGCTGGTGGGCGAAAAACACCTGGCTCTGAAGCTCAAGCATCAGGGTTCGCCGGTGGACGGCATCTGGTTTGGCCGGACGGAGCCCCTGCCAGTGCGCGTGAAACTGGCATTCCGGCTGGACGCGGACGAATGGAACGGCGTACGCAGGCTGCGCTTCCTCGTAGAGGGCGCCGAGCTTTGACGCGCGGATTTGCAAAGCCATAACGACTAAAATCCAGAAGTGACATCCATCATCAACGCCGACCTCCATTGCCACTCTGTCGTCTCCGATGGCACGCTCACGCCTGAAGAGCTTGCTGCCCGCGCCAAGGGCAATGGCGTGGAACTTTGGGCACTCACGGACCACGATGAAATCGGTGGCCAGCATCGCGCAGCAGCAGCGGCCAAGGCTCAGGGCATGCGCTACCTGACTGGCACGGAAATTTCAGTCAGTTTCATTGGCACCACCGTTCACATCGTCGGCTTGGGGTTTGACCCAGACAACGAGGCATTGAAACAAGGGCTGCGCAAAACACGGGGTGGCCGAAGCGAGCGCGCCCGCGAAATGTCAAACGACCTCGCCAAGGTGGGCATTCCCGGTGCTTATGAAGGTGCACTCAAGTTTGTGGGTAACCCTGAGCTGATATCACGCACCCACTTCGCCCGATATCTGGTCGAAGCGGGTGTTTGCAAAGAAACCAACGAAGTATTTCGAAAGTACCTCACCGAAGGCAAGCCAGGATTTGTCGAGCACAAATGGGCCACGCTCAGAGACGCCGTCACGTGGATTAAAGACGCGGGCGGCATGGCGGTGATTGCCCATCCGGCACGCTACAAGTTCAGCGCGAACGAAGAATATGCACTCTTCTCCGAATTCAAGAATCTTGGCGGACAAGGTGTGGAAGTGGTCACCGGCAGCCACACTGCAGCTGAGTACGTGACCTATGCGGACACCGCAAAAGAATTCGGGTTGGCCGCGTCACGTGGCAGCGATTTCCATAGCCCTTCAGAGTCGCACACGGATCTGGGCACACTGCCCTATCTCCCCGGCGAACTGACCCCTGTGTGGGAGCTGCTGGCGGATCGCACTCAGTGAGCGCAGACTTACCGCACCATCGAGGCAGCCCCATGGTCGGCATTGCCCTGTTAACCGGGGCTGTGGCCTGTTTCGCGACACTCGATACCACCACCCGGTTTGTCAGCACGGGCGTTCCGCTGCTGATGGCACTCTGGTTTCGCTATGCGTTCCAGGCCCTCTCCACCACGCTGGTCGTATTTCCTCTACGGGGTGTAGGCGTGCTTCGTACTGCCAACCCCCGCTACCATGCGCTGCGCGGTGTGCTGCTCATGAGTGCCACGATGCTGGCTTTTGTCAGCCTGAAATACACCCCAGTGGCCGAGTTCACAGCCATCATCATGATCTCGCCAATCGTCATTACCCTGGTATCCGCGTTTTCTCTCGGGGAGGCTGTGTCGCCCCTGCGCTGGACACTTGTCATGGGTGGTTTCGCCGGCACGTTGATGATCGTGCGACCACAAAGCGACAATTTCAACTGGGCGCTTTTGCTGCCCATCGCGCTGGTCGGTCTCAACGTCTGGTTTCAGTTGCTAACCAGCAAAATGGCGCGCACCGAAGACCCGATGACCACGCACTTGTACACCGGATGGGTGGGAACGCTGATGGCGACCTGCCTGCTACCGTTTGTGTGGACGCCGATTGACTCTCTGGCTCTTTGGGGTGGACTCGGTCTGATGGGCCTGATGGGTACCGTTGGGCACTTCATGCTGATTCTGGCCTACCAGCGCGCGTCGGCAGTCACCCTCACGCCGTACCTGTACGGACAAATCGGATTTGCCATGCTCGGCGGCTGGCTGGTGTTTTCGCACATACCAGACGGCTGGTCACTGGCGGGCATCAGCATGATTGCACTGTGTGGCGCGCTCAGCGCATGGTTAACTGGCTGGGAGACCCGCCAAAGGCAGCTCCACCGGGCTAGCCCATGAACCTATTTTGAACCGACATGGCACAGTACTTCGAAGTCCACCCCGAGAATCCGCAAGTCAGACTGCTCAAACAAGCCGCAGCGCTGCTGGAGAAAGGCGGCGTACTGGCAGTCCCCACCGATTCCAGCTATGCGCTGGTGTGCCACCTGGATGACAAGGCGGCGGCTGACAATCTGCGCCGCATCCGCGGTGTCGACGACAAGCATCACCTCACACTGCTGTGCCGCGACCTGAGTGAACTCAGTCAGTATGCACGGGTGGACAACAAGCAATTCCGTTTGATTAAATCAGTCACACCGGGCGCCTACACTTTCATTCTGGAAGCCAGCAAGGAAGTGCCGCGCCGTGTCAGCCACCCGTCGCGCAAGACCATCGGTTTGCGTGTGCCCGACCACAAGACGCTACAAGCCCTTTTGGAGCAGCACGGTGGCCCGCTCTTGGCTACCACCCTCATAGCCATCGGCGAGACCGAGCCGCTCAACGATGCACACGACATACGTGATCGCTACGAACACCAGGTCAGCGGCGTGATGGACGCGGGCGCCTGCGCGCTGGAACCCACCACGGTCGTGGACCTCACTGGCGGGGAGCCCGAAGTGATCCGAGAGGGCCGGGGCAGCCTATCGGCGCTGGGCCTGTGAATAGCGCAAGCGGTTGATCAAGGGGTTGTCCGCGTGGCTAACGCCCCGTCCACCCCAACCCAACCCAACCCAACCCAACCCAACCCAATTTTCGCCCTCTGACACAATGCCACCATGGACATTGCACACCTGATTCAAACAGTTGCCCTTTACGCCTTGCCAGTTTTGTTCGCCATTACGGTGCATGAGGCGGCCCACGGCTATGCAGCCCGACACTTTGGTGACAACACGGCTTATGCGGCGGGTCGCATCACGCTCAACCCGATCAAGCACATCGACCCGATTGGCACCATCCTGATGCCCTTGATGCTTTATTTCGCGACGTCGGGTGCGTTTTTATTCGGTTACGCCAAGCCCGTACCGGTGCGCTTTGGCAATTTGCGCAACCCCAAGCGAGACATGGTTTGGGTCGCGCTGGCCGGTCCGGGTGCCAATTTCATCCAGGCTTTTCTATGGGGCGCCCTGTTTTTTATACTGCGCGGCGCGGGGGTTTCCGAGCCGTTTTTCCTGAAAATGGCACAAGGCGGCATTCTGGTCAACGTGGTGATGTTTGTGTTCAACCTGTTTCCGCTGCCTCCGCTTGATGGCGGACGAATTCTGGTGGGGTTGCTGCCCTACAAACAGGCCGAAATGGTCTCACGCATTGAACCCTGGGGGTTTTTTATCGTGATGGCGCTGGTGCTGGCCGGCGTTGTGAGCACGCTGTGGCTGCTGCCTTTGATGTCGGTTACGTACTCGGTTCTGGATCTACTGCTATCGCCCCTGGCGTTGCTGGCACGTTGAGAAAGCCCAGCACCGACATTGACTCGTTTTTGACCCCTTTGTCCCGCAAATTATTAGCATGAGTTCCACGCGCTTTCTGACTGGCATCACCACCTCGGGCACACCGCACCTGGGCAATTATGTGGGCTCCATCCGACCGTCAGTCCGCGCGAGCCAACGCGCCGACGTTGAGAGCTTCTACTTTCTGGCCGACTACCATGCCTTGATCAAGGTGGACGAACCCGCACGCATTCAGCGCTCTACCCTGGAAATCGCCGCGAGTTGGCTGGCCGCCGGGCTCGACCCCGAGCGTGTGACGTTCTACCGCCAATCTGACGTTCCCGAGATTCCAGAGCTCACCTGGTTTTTGACCTGCGTCACCGGCAAGGGCGTGTTAAACCGGGCCCACGCCTACAAGGCAGCGGTCGACAAAAATGCTGCTACAGG
>JAHEBY010000179.1 GCA_024642025.1 Comamonadaceae bacterium
GGACGCGAGGATCATGCCCGGGTTGAGCTTCTGGATGTGCTCCCAGGTGAAACCCATGCGATCCAGCGCGCCAGGGCCGAAATTCTCGACCATGACGTCTGATTCCTTGATCATCTTCTCTAAGATGGCCTTGCCTTCCGGCTTCTTGGTATCCAATGTCAACGAGCGCTTGTTGCTGTTAAGCATGGTGAAGTACAGGGCATCCGCGCCCGGAACGTCACGCAACTGGCTGCGGGTTACGTCACCGGATCCGGGGCGTTCCACCTTGATGACATCGGCGCCAAACCACGCCAGCATCTGCGTACAGGCTGGCCCAGCCTGTACGTGGGTAAAGTCGATAATCTTGATTCCGGCAAGTGGTTTGTTTGACATCTTCGTTTCTCCTGTTGAATTGCTTTTGATCGCTTGATTGCGTAGTTACTTGTTTTTGGCCGCAGTCTGCGGGTTGAGACTGGTGATTCGGCCACTTTCTGTCCCGGCGGCTTCATCAATGACCGCATTGATCAGTGTCGGCTTGCCGGATTTCAGGGCCTCGTTCATCGCATTTGCGAGCTCCTGCGGTGTTGTTGCATTTACGCCGACTCCACCGAAGGCCTCCATCATTTTATCGTAGCGTGCGCCCTTGACGAACACGGTAGGCGCAACGTCGGCACTGCCAGACTTATTGACGTCCATACCGCCGTAAACGCCGTTGTTGTTCATGATGACCACGCAAACTGGCAGGTTGTAGCGGCAAATGGTTTCGACTTCCATACCGCTAAAACCAAACGCACTGTCGCCTTCAATGGCGATAACCGGCTTCTTGGTGACGACCGCAGCTGCAACGGCAAAGCCCATGCCAATGCCCATAATGCCCCAAGTGCCCACATCAAGGCGCTTGCGGGGCAGATACATGTCCACGATGCTGCGGGTGAAGTCCAGCGCGTTGGCGCCTTCGTTCACCATGATGGTTTCGGGGTTGGCTTTGAAAACATCACGAACCACAGCCAAGGCACTGTGGAAATTCATTGGCGATGGATTCTTCTTCAGCGTTTCAGCCATCTTCGCGATGTTTTTGGTCCGGCGCTCTGCAATCGCGCCGAGCCAGTCAGAAGGTGGCTTAGCCCAATTTGATCCGATACCCGATAGCAAAGCCGAGACACACGAGCCAATGTCGCCGACAACTGGTGCATCAATGGCTACGTTGCTGTCAGCTTCAGTGGGGGAGATGTCGATCTGCACGTATTTCTGGTTACCCCATGCCTTGTGGTCCTTGCCACCCCAGGTCTTGCCCTTGCCGTGCGAAAGCAGCCAGTTCAGGCGCGCACCAATCAGCATGACCACATCGGCCTCAGGCAATACAAATGACCGGGCGGCTGCGGCAGACTGTTCATGGGTGTCGGGCAGGATGCCCTTGGCCATAGACATGGGCAAATAAGGGATACCCGTCTTCTCGATCAGCGCGCGAATGTCAGCATCAGCTTGGGCATAGGCAGCGCCCTTACCCAGAATGATCAGGGGCTTTTTGGCGCCCTTGAGAAGGTCGAGCGCACGCTGCACGGCGTCTGGGGCGGGAATCTGACGAGGAGCCGCGTCGACTACCTTGATCAGCGAAGCCTTCCCTGCCGCAGCGTCCATCGTTTGCGCGAACAGCTTGGCGGGCAGGTCAAGATACACGCCGCCTGGACGACCCGACACGGCAGAACGTATGGCGCGTGCAATGCCCACACCGATGTCTTCTGCATTGAGGACGCGAAACGCAGCTTTGCACAAAGGCTTTGCAATGGCCAGTTGATCCATCTCTTCATAATCGCCCTGCTGCAAATCAACAACCTCGCGCTCGCTGGATCCGCTGATCAAAATCATCGGAAAGCAGTTGGTGGTGGCGTTCGTCAGTGCTGTAAGGCCATTGAGAAATCCGGGCGCTGATACGGTGAGGCAAATGCCGGGCTTCTGCGTCAGGAAGCCGGCAATAGCCGCGGCATTGCCGGCATTTTGCTCATGCCGAAATGATATGACCCGCATACCTTCAGCCTGCGCCATTCGGGTTAGGTCTGTAATGGGAATGCCTGGCAGGCCGAAAATGGTGTCAATGTCATTGAGCTTCAACGCATCAATCACCAGATGAAAACCGTCGATCTGCCCGTCGGCCTGAGTGTCTCTTGTCATAGTGGATTCGCCTTTTGTCGACTTCGAAAAGATTGCGCCGTAACGCCGTCAGCGACTTGTGGCCAAGCACAAGAGCGACTGATCACAAGCTGTTGCGCGCCTCTCGCCACGCCGACCGCTTGCACCGAGGAGTTATGATAGGAATTGAATCGGGTTGCGCCATTGACCGTGGTCAATTTTCGCCAGATTTGAGCTCGCGCGACGAGCGAATTGATCCACCCGATTAACTCTACTTCAGACATGTCATCCGTACAGAACCATCCCGACAAGAATGTCATTCGCGTCCAGCTTACGCAGAACTCCATATTGAGCGAATTGACCGCTGCCGAACACGACGATCTGGAACAAAGGCTATCGGTCGTCGATTGCAACAAGGGCGATTTCCTGCTGCATCAGGGTGTACACGACATGGAGCAATATTTTGTACTTGATGGCATCCTCAAGCGCGTCGTGGCCAACCAGCAGGCCAAGGAAATGATCCTGCGCTTTGCCGACGAGCGCGATATGGAAACCAGCTATGCCGCCTGGTGTCTTGGCACCCCAACGCCCTACAGCATCGTCTCAGTTACCAAAGCGCGGGTTGCCAAATTGCCCTTGCCCGTCTGGGTGGAGTTTCTCGACAGTCACCCCAAGCTAAAAAAGTCGTTCGAGTATTACGTCATGGGGTTAATGAGCGAAATCATGGCGCACACCATCACGCTTCATATGCTCGACGCGCCCGGCAGGGTGCAGCGATTCTTGCGAAAACACGCCGAGCTTTTTGACCGGATTCCCAAAAAGGAACTGGCGTCCTATCTGAACCTGTCGGCCGAAACTTTGAGTCGGCTCAAACACAGCGGCAAGATTTAGCTGCCCACTTCAATCTACGGGTTGGCTTTCGGAAAATTCCTTGGGCTTTGGAGGCCGAACCACAGCCAGCGCTTTTGAAATCAGCGGCCAGAACAACATCAACAACGCAAGAGTCGTAATCGAGCCGACCAGCCCGTTTGACCACATGATTGATATCTCGCCTTGAGAAGACAGCATCGCCTGACGGAATGAGTCTTCGGCCTTGTCGCCCAATACAAGCGCCAGAACCATCGGCGCAAGCGGGTAGTTCAACTTCTTGAAGACGTAGCCAATCACGCCAAAGCCCAGCATGAACCAGATATCAAGCATGGCGTTGTGCACAGTGTAGGCACCGATTGCACAGATCACAATAATCACCGGCGCAATGATCGAAAACGGGATACGCAGTATTGAGGCGAACAGCGGCACTGTCGACAGTACAACGATCAGGCCAACCACGTTACCCAAATACATGCTGGCGATCAGGCCCCACACAAAGTCCTTTTGCTCGACAAACAGCAACGGCCCGGGTTGCAAACCCCAGATCAGCAATCCACCGAGCAATACGGCCGCCGTTGGCGACCCCGGAATGCCCAGGGCCAGCATGGGCAACAGGGCCGAAGTACCAGCCGCGTGGGCCGCAGTCTCTGGCGCGATAACGCCTTCAATTTCACCTGTACCAAATTTCGAACCGCTCTTGGACATCTTCTTGGCCAGACCATAGCTCATGAAGGATGCGGGTGTGGCGCCACCAGGCGTGATACCCATCCAAATGCCCACCAGCGAACTGCGAATTGAAGTGACCCAATATTTAGGCAATTCTTTCCACGTCTCCCAAACCACCTTGGGATTTATGCGCGCAGCTTTGCCAGAAAACTGCAAACCTTCTTCCATCGAGGTCAGGATTTCGCCAATACCAAACAATCCAATCACCGCGATCAGAAAATCGAACCCGCGCATCAACTCAGGCTGGCCAAAAGTCATACGAAGTTGGCCCGTCACCGTGTCCATGCCGACTGCGGCCAGCGCAAAACCAAGCGCCATGGAAACCAGTATCTTGAAGGGCGAGCCTTTGCCCATGCCGACAAAACTGCAGAATGTCAGGAGGTACACAGCAAAAAATTCTGGTGCGCCAAACTTGAGGGCAAACTTGGCAACCAGCGGCGCCAAAAAGGTAATCATGACAACCGCTACGAAGGCCCCGATGAATGAGGAGGTAAATGCGGCTGTCAGGGCCTGCCCGGCCTTGCCTCGCTGCGCCATTGGATACCCGTCAAACGTTGTCGCAACCGACCACGGTTCCCCCGGAATATTGAACAGAATTGACGTAATGGCGCCACCAAACAAGGCGCCCCAATAAATGCATGACAACATGACAATGGCCGTTGTCGGTGGCATCGTGAAGGTCAGCGGCAACAAAATGGCGACACCATTTGCACCACCAAGACCTGGCAAGACGCCGATCAGCACGCCCAGAATGATGCCCACAAACATCAGTCCGATATTTGTTGGCGTCAGGATCACGGCAAAGCCGTGCATGAGGGAACTGAATTCTTCCATTTTCAATAACTCCGGGAGTACAGGCTGGGCGCTCTTGCGATTTCAGAGCTTGTGTCAATAACCAAGGAAGGCCAGCGGCTCAAGTGACCCCTTGAACAGTGGCACCTTGAACCAGACTTCAAACATCATGAAGAAAAAGGCGTTCACAACGACGCCTAGCAACACACTTTTAACTCGGGAATACTTGCCAAGCACGATCATGAACAGCGCAATGTAGATGGCCGAGGCAACGTAAATACCTAAAAACTGCACGACGAACACATAGACACCAGCGGGCAAAAAAACCGACAAAACGCGGCCCAACTGCTCACGATCGACAAATGGCCCGGTATCTTTTGATTTGCTGGCTACGGACTGGTAAAAAATACCCAGGCTGGCAATACAGAGGATGAGGCCTATGTAAAAGGGAAAATAACCAGAGCCTGGCCCATCGTCCTGCCAACCAGCGCCAAGACGCCGCGCTTCGATAACGACTACAGCACCAACGATAAAAAGAATTACCGCCGATATGGCATCTACCGTGTTGTTTTTGACGACCACAGGACTTCCTGCGCCACCCGACGAATCATGCTCTGACATAGATTGGCTCCCAACATTGCTGCCGTGACAAAAGAAACCCTCGCCGAAAGGGCGAGGGCACGGCTAGATTCCGATTTACTTGGCCATGAAACCGGCTTCGGTCATGAGCTGTTTGTGCACACCCTCTGCGCCTTCAAGCCATTTGTTGAAGTCGGCGCCATTCATGGCTGTGGTATTGAACGCGCCCTTCTCCATGAAGTCTTTCCAATCTGGTGTGTCGCGCACCTTTTTCATCAAGTCGTTGTAGAAGGCGACTTGCTCGGCCGATACGCCGGGCGCCATGAAAATACCACGCAGCATGACGTAGTCCGTCGGAATGCCGGACTCCTTGCAGGTTGGAATGTCACCCCAAGACATCGTGTCGGTCACCTTGGCTTTGTAGGGCATGCGCGTATCGTCAAACACGCACAAAGGGCGCAGTTTGCCTGCACGCCACTGCGCCACGGCCTCGATCGGGTTGTTGACTGTGGAGTCAATGTGCCCGCCTACAAGCTGTACAGCCACCTCACCGCCGCCTTTATAGGGGATGTAAATGAATTTGGTGCCGGTAGCCTTCTCAAGACCCACGGTAATGATCTGGTCCTCCTGCTTGGAGCCCGTGCCGCCCATCTTCATCTTGCTGGGGCCCGCCTTCTTGACTGCCTCAATGTAGT
>JAHEBY010000180.1 GCA_024642025.1 Comamonadaceae bacterium
GTTTGCTGACCGAGGCGTGCAAGTCAGGCCCTGCCAAAGGCAAGGTCAATGAACTCGCCAAAATGATGCCCAAGTATTACGCTGCCCGCGGCTGGGACTCTGAAGGTCGGCCAACGGCAGAGACGAAGAAGCGCCTGGGTTTGTAGCCGTCCGCTTTGGAACCACGTTTAGCGTAACCCTGAAAGCGGCTCCCGAGGGCCGCTTTTTAATTTCTGGAGACTTAACCTTATGCATCACGTCATTCTGGGCGCAGGGCCCGCCGGCGTCATTGCCGCGGAGACCATTCGCAAGCATGCGCCAAAAGACACGATCACGATCGTTGGCGACGAAAAAGAGCCACCTTATTCGCGCATGGCCATTCCTTACCTGCTGATTGGCAACGTGCCCGAGCGCGGCACCTACCTGCGCAAAACGCTGACGCATTTTGACGACCTCAAAATCAAAATGGTGAGCGCAAGTGCCGGCGCGGTGGACACCGCCGCCAAAACCGTTACCCTGAGCGATGGTGGCACATTGAAGTTTGACCGGCTGTTGATCGCCACAGGCTCGCATCCGGTAAGCCCGCCCATTGCCGGCATGGACCTGCCTCGCATTCACCCATGCTGGACCATGGACGATGCCCGCGCCATCATGAAACTGGCGACCAAGGGTGCCCGCGTGCTGCAAATGGGCGCAGGGTTCATTGGGTGCATCATCATGGAGGCGCTTGCTGCGCGGGGCGTGAAGCTGACGGTGGTGGAAATGGGTGACCGCATGGTGCCGCGCATGATGGGCCACACCGCGGGCGGCATGATCAAGGACTGGTGCGAGGCCAAGGGCGTGCAGGTTTTTACCGGCACCAAGGTTGAAGCCATTGAAAAAGGCAAGGGCGACGCCTTGCAGGTCAAACTGTCAAATGGCAAGACGCTGGATGCTGATTTGGTCATCAGCGCGACGGGGGTGCGCCCGGCCATTGGGTTCCTCGAAAAATCGGGCGTCAAATGCCTGCAGGGTGTGCTGACCGACGAGCACCTTCAGACCAATGTGCCCGGCATTTATGCTGCTGGCGACTGTGCTGAAGCGTTTGACAAGGTCAGCGGCAAAACCATCGTCAGCGCCATCCAGCCCAACGCTGCAGAGCAGGCAAGGGTTGCGGCGCTCAACATGCTTGGGCAAACCACTTCGCTCAAAGGCGTGACCCAGATTAACGTGCTGGACACGCTGGGTCTGATCTCCACCAGCTTCGGCAACTGGGAAGGTGTGCCCGGTGGCGAGCATGCGGAAGTGACCGATACCGCGGCTGGACGTCACTTGAGTTTACAGTTCAAGGACGACGTCATGGTGGGTTGCAACAGCGTGGGATGGACCGACCATGTTGGCGTGATGCGCGGGCTGGTAGAAGGACAAATTCATTTGGGTGAGTGGAAGGAAACCCTCAAAGCCGACCCCACAAAACTCATGGACGCCTACTTGGCCTGCGCCCAAGGGCAGGGGCAATGGAGTGGTGCGCAGGACACGCGAAGGCGCTGAGCCCGGCGCTTCGTCGTGGCATCATTCCATTCATGAAAATTACGCTCAAACTGTTTGCGTCACTGACAGACTATCTGCCGCCCGCCGTCAAGTACACCAACATGGTCGAAATGGATGTGGTGGCCAACGCCAGCATCATGCAGGTCATTGAACCCATGGCTCTGCCGGAGAAGATGGTGCATCTGGTGCTGGTCAACGGCAGCTACGTGGCGCCTGAACATCGCCACTCGACCCTGCTCAAGGAAGGGGACGTGCTGGCCATCTGGCCGCCCATTGCCGGCGGCTGACAGCCACGCCTCCTGAACCCAGCAGCTCATGCAGTCGTTTTACCCCGAGCGCTTTGACCGTGACATGGCCTGCACCGAGGCAGACTGGCTTTCGTGGCTACCCAACGCGATTGGCGATAACCCGTGGCAACTCAACGGGTCATCGGCCGACCTGCATATAGGCAAGGGCAAACTGGCCCTGACTTGGGAAAAGAGCGAGCCGCGCGCCATTGCCCTAATGCGCATGCCGCGCCTGCTTGTGAGCTTCGGCTTTAGCGGGCTTGACGAGGCGCAGCGCTACGCCTTTATGAAACGCTTTGATTTGTACATGCAGCGCGGTGGCGGCTGAATGGGTAAAAAATATGGAAAATAGGCCTCTAGGCCTTGTCCACTATGCTCGGGTAGCTATTAATAGTGCAGCAGTCTTGATGCCCACCAAGGTCATCAGCAACGAGCCGAGCAGGTGCAGTGCGGCCGTGCCAAGCGCCAACGTATAGCGCTGTTGCTGCAGCATGGCCACCACCTCGGCCGAGAAACTGGAGAACGTGGTGAGTGCCCCCAGAAAGCCGGTTACCAGCGCCAGGCGCCACACCGGGTCCAGTTGCGGTAGGCTCTGAAACACCGCTACGCAGATGCCGATGAGGTAGCCGCCAATCAGGTTCGCGGCCAGCGTTCCCCACGGAATCAATCCACCGGGGCTTAACCACAGGCCCAAGCCCCAGCGGGCCAAGGCGCCCACGCTGGCACCGGTACAGATTGCAAAAACAGACCACATATCAGCATTTTCACATGTTGTCAGGCCGCAAGACCGTCATGCCAAGATTGCCAAGGTAAGCGGGCGCAATGTGAATTTTGAAATTTGTCCATGACAATGTTGAAAATGAACAATGATCGTTGGATCGGCGTACTGCCGCGCCCGACCTGTATGGAGCCGTCGCCGTGAACCTGCGGTTTGTAGAAGCGTTTTATTGGGTGGCTTCACTCAAGAGCGTCACGCGTGCGGCTGACAAACTCTTTCTGACCCAATCCGCCATGTCCAGTCGCATTGCCGCACTGGAGACAGAGCTGGGCGTCTTGCTGCTGGATCGGCGGGACAAGCAGTTTCGCCTGACTGGTGCGGGCGCACGCTTTTTCGTCTCCGCACAGCGTTTGTTGGCGTTGCAGCGAGAGGTCAAGGCGGAGATGGGCTCAAGTGCAACGCTTGCCGTGTCTATTCGCATTGGGGCCATTGAATCGGTTTTGCACTCGTGGCTGATTCCCTGGGTCGAAAAGTTACGCGCTGATCACCCGGCGCTGGAACTGGAGCTAACGGTGGAGACGACGCCCATTCTGATCGAGCAGGTTGGTCGGGGCACGCAAGACATGGTTTTTGCCGCATTACCCGCATCGGCTGATGGCGTTCATACCCGTGCGCTGCCACCCATGGAAATGGCCTTTGTAGGTAATTCGCAGCTCCACCGAAAGCGACGTTATTCCATGGCCGATCTGGCAGAGGGCGATTTGCTCACATTCCAGCGCGGCTCCCAACCGCATGTGACGCTCATTGACCGATGTCGCCAAGCGGGTGTCGAGCCGCGACGTATCCATACCATTTCTTCCATTTCCGCAATGGTGCAATTGGTGCGCGGTGGGTTTGGTGTGGCTACTCTTCCCTGCGATGCGTTGCAGAGCATGCTGGTTTCGCATGATTTGCGCCAGTTGTCCTGCGATACCACTTTGCAGCCTTTGCCGATCCACGCCAGCTACCGGGAAGATCCAACCTCTCGGGATATTGAGACTGTGGTTCAGTCAGCCTTTGATTTCATCGAGAGCCCGATGAATAAAAGATTTACGAAAAAAATATCATCGAAAAAATCGATGGCATAAGTGAAATATTTTTAATTTGTGTTGATGATTGATGTATCCCACAATGGGCCAAGCGTCATAGCCATGACGGATGCAATTTGGAGATATAGTGAATTCTGGTCTTGCCCTTGACGCAGTGAAATTTGATATGGAGAAGAAAACCCGGGCGGCTCAGGCCCGTGAGCGCATTCGCAGTGGCGCGTGGGCGGGGCATACCAGTGGTCTGGCAGACGAACATGTTCAGGGCAACGTGGTCATACTGCCTAAGGCATGGGCAGAGGATTTTCAGCTGTACTGCGAACGCAATCCAAGGCCGTGCCCGCTGTTGGCCGTATCAAAGCCCGGTGAAGCGTTTCTGCCCAAGCTCGGTACGGACATCGACATCCGCACCGATGTGCCGAAATACCGTGTTTGGCGTGATGGCGCTATGGTGGCGGAACCCACCGACCTCTCGGATTTGTGGAGCGATGATCTTGTAACCTTCATTATTGGCTGCTCTTTTTCGTTTGAACAGGCTCTTTTGAGTGCTGGCTTGCCGTTACGCCATGTGGAGCAGGGGCGTAACGTGGCCATGTACCGCACAAATGTTCCGACCGTGTCTGCCGGGCCATTTAGCGGGCCCATGGTAGTGTCCATGCGGCCCATGCGCGCCGCCGACGCGATCCAGGCGATCCAGGTCACAGCACGTTTCCCCGCCGTACATGGCGCCCCGGTGCATATCGGCGACCCGAAACTCATCGGGATCTCCGAGCTGGGACAACCCGACTACGGCGATGCCGTAGACATCATGCCCGACGAGTTGCCACTGTTCTGGGCTTGTGGAGTGACGCCTCAGGCGGCATTGCAGCAGGCCCGTCCGCCCCTGTGTATCACTCATGCGCCGGGAGCCATGTTGATCACAGACCTTCTCAATCATCAACTTGCCATTTCTTAACCAGGAGACTTACCCATGAAAAAATTCATCCTCAGCTTTTCCGCTCTCGCGTGTGCCGGTATGGTGCAGGCCCAAACCAAGTGGGATCTGCCCACCGGCTACGGTGCCAACACATTCCAGACCCAGAACGTGCAGCAGTTCGCCGATGACGTGGACAAGGCCACCGGCGGCAAACTCAAGATCACGCTCCACCCCGGTGGATCGCTGTTCAAGCAACCCGAGATCAAACGCGCTATTCAGGGTGGCCTTGCGCCAGCAGGTGAATTCATCATCTCCGGGCTTGCCAATGAGAACCCGCTGTTTGGTGTTGACTCCATTCCTTTCCTGGCGACCAGCTATGCAGATTCCAAGCGTCTGTATGCGGCGTCCAAGCCTGTGCAGACCAAGGTTCTGGCAGCCCAGGGCGTGAAGATGTTGTTCTCGGTGCCATGGCCTGGTCAGTCGCTGTATTCGGTCAAAGCCATCAACAGCGCCGACGACTTCAAGGGCAGCAAAATGCGCACCTACAACCCAGCGACCACAAAGATTGCGCAAATGTTGGGTGCGTCGCCTGTGACGATCCAGCTGCCTGAGCTGGGTCAGGCCTTAGCCACTGGCGCTGCCAGCAACTTCCTGACCTCCAGCGCCAGTGGCGCCGATGGCAAGTTGTACGAACAGACCAAGTTTTTCTACCCCGTCAATGGCTGGCTGCCACTCAACGTGACAGCTGTAAGCCAAAAGGCTTTTGATGCGCTGGATCAACCGACCCAGGCGGCCGTACTCAAGGCTGCCGAAGCCGCCGAGCAACGCGGTTGGGCAGCGAGTGAAAAAGTGGATGCCGACTCTATCAAGACTCTCAGCACCAATGGCATGACCATTGCCCAGCCGTCGGACAGCGTGAAGAAAGCTCTGCTGGCGATTGGCGAGACCATGACGACCGAGTGGTTGGCATCGGCCGGCGCTGATGGCAAAGCCATCATCGACGCTTACCGCAAAAAGTAAGTCGCTCTACCAGGGTATCTTGCGGCGCACAGTCTGCGCCGCAGGCAATCGGCCACCTCGCGCCGGTTGCCGTTTTCTTTCAGTTGGAACACACCTCGTTGGAGCCGTTGATGGATAAATTTGCCCGAAATTTCTACCGTTTTCTTTTGTTTTTGTCGTGCCTGTCCATGTTGGCAGCGCTAGCAGCAATCGCATTGAACATCGCTACCCGGCTGGTGGACGGCTG
>JAHEBY010000181.1 GCA_024642025.1 Comamonadaceae bacterium
CCATGAGGTCTGGAATACAGCCTGGCCCGCATTGAACAGGTAGATCAGCACGCCAAAGGTCAGCAAGTCGAAGACCGAGCTGATCAGGCCAAAAACGATCATGAACCGCTGGATGTCCTTCACGTTCCAGCGCTGCGGGGCTGAGACGCGCTCGGTGTCCACGTTATCGCTTGCGATGGCGAGCGAAGGTACATCCGACAGGAAGTTATTGAGCAGTATCTGCTTGGCAGCCAGCGGAAGAAACGGGAGCAAGGGCGTAGCCAGCGCCATGCTGACCATGTTGCCGAAATTGGCGCTGGTGGTGATCGAGATGTATTTGAGCGTGTTGGCGAAGGTGCGTCGGCCATCCTCGACACCCTGGCGCAGCACGTCCAGATCGCGACTGAGCAGGATGATGTCCGCGCTTTCTCGGGCAACGTCTACCGCCCCGGCGACGGAGATGCCGACATCTGCTGCGTGGAGCGCCGGAGCATCGTTGATGCCGTCGCCCAGGTAGCCCACAGAGTTGCCGGTTCGTTGCAATGCGCGAACGATACGTTCCTTTTGCTGCGGGTCGATCTCGACGAACAGATCGGTGCGCGGGGCAAGGTGCCACAGTGCCTCGTCCTTCATTCCCGCCAGATCTTCGCCCGTCAGCATCGAGGCGGCATCCAGCCCCACCGTCTCGGCCATGTGGGCAGTGACGTGGCGGTTGTCACCGCTGATCACCTTTATCGCGATGCCGAGCCGGGCGAGGTTTCCGATTGTTTCTCGAGCCTCCGGCTTTGGCGGATCAAGGAACACCAGAAAGCCGCGAAAAACCATGTCCCGCTCGTCCGTGTGGTCGTAGTCGGGTTGTGCGGCGACTCGGCGCGTGGCCAGAGCAAGCACGCGAAAGCCTTCGTCGCCCTTCGCTCTGAACACCGCGTCGAGTTCCGCACGCGTGGTGGCGTCCAGTGGCAGCTCCGCGCCAGCGCGTTCAATCGCGGTGCAGCTATCTAGCACGTTTGAATACGCACCCTTGGTCACGATCAGATGCTGACCCGTTGCGGTAACTTCGGCCACCACGATGGTCAGCCGGCGGCGCACGAAGTCATAGGGGATCTCGTCGATCTTGGTCAGGCCAGCGGTCGTTAGTCCGGCACCGTCACCCGCCGATATGATGGCTGCATCGAGCGGGTTCTCGATGCCGGTCTCAAACGCAGCATTCACGTAAGCGAGCCGCCGCACCTCTACCGATGGTTGATTTGCAGCGTCAAGGACCTCGCTAAGCACAATAGTGCCCTCGGTCAAAGTGCCGGTCTTGTCGGTGCACAGGATGTTCATGCTGCCAAGGTTCTCAATGGCGTCGAGTCGCCTCACGATCACCCCGCGCCTGCTCATGGCGCGAGCGCCCGCAGACAATGTGACGCTGATGATGGCGGGCAGCAGCTCCGGTGACAGGCCCACTGCAAGCGCCACGGCGAACAGTAGCGACTCGATGACCGGGCGGTTCAGCAGCAAGTTCACCGTCAGGACGAACAGCACGATGACAATCATCACCCGGATCAGCAGATACCCGAACTGACGTACCCCCCGAGCGAAATCCGTTTCGGGCTGGCGTGCCCGCAGCCGGGCGGCGATGGAGCCGAATTCCGTTTGGCGACCTGTCCTGACCACCAGAACCCTGGCCGTGCCGCTGCGCACCGATGCGCCCAAAAAGACGGTATTGGTGCGCTCGGCAATGGGTGCGTCCGCTTCAACGATGCCGGGTCGCTTTTCAACGGGGAAAGACTCGCCCGTCATGCTGGCCTCGCTGACCAGGAAATCCTGCGCTTCTATCAGCATTCCGTCCGCCGGGATCAGATTGCCCGCGGACAGCAGGATCACGTCACCAGGTACGATGCGCGTTACTGGCAGCACCGTTTCCCTGTCGTCGCGCAAAACCCGAGCCGTCAGCGCAAGGCGCTTCTTTAACACCTCGACCGCCGTGCTGGCCCGGTACTCCTGAAAAAAACTCAATAACGAGCTGCCCAGCACGATGGCCAGGATGATCCCCGCATCGACCCATTGGTGGAGCGCGAGCGAGATGGAGGCGGCGAACACGAGAATCAGGACCAGCGGGCTTTCGAACTGGCGCAGCAGAAGCCGCAACGCGCTCAACCGGGGCGCATCGTCCACACTGTTCGGGCCGAAAGTGGCAAGGTGCGCAGCGGCGCTTGATGACGTCAGGCCGCCGATGCCACCGCCAAAAGTTTTCGCCAGGGCGGAGACGTCCTGATTCCAGTATCTGGCGTCACGTGCCACATCCTTCATTGGTTCCCGCTTGTATTAGGCGCAGGGTATCGTGGAGGATGGCGTTATCCGACCGCTACGCCTGTCACCAACTCGGCCTGCTCGGTGTCAGATGTCGAGGCCAATGCAACCGCCACGCCGACGATCAGGCTGGCGGTGGAGACGATACCGTCATTGGCACCCAACACCGCCGCACGCAGCCATCCAATGCGTGATACGAGATGGGATTCGTTATGGGTGTTAAGGCGTGACATGTCAGCTTCCCAAGATGAATTCTTAAGATTCTATGCGCGTCCACTGCTTGCGCTTTGATGGCCAAAGCAAGGGATTTTGAGTACAGAAGGCACCGACGAGCACCCTTCAATGCACTCAGAGACTGCTGCCATACATCGGTAAATAATCACTGGCAGCCATTGCGCTGAGGGAAGGCGCTGTTTTCATCCTGCCGATAATGGTGCCATGCCTGCCATCATCCTGTGCACGTTAAACGCCAAATACATCCATGCGTCGCTGGGGCTACGCTATTTGCTGGCCAATATGGACGACTTGCGCGATCAGACGGCGTTGCGTGAGTTCACGATTGCGCGCAAACCGCAGGAGCTGGTGGACGAGCTGCTGGCGCTTGAGCCCCGCGTGATCGGCTTTGGCGTTTATATCTGGAACGTCACGCAGACTTGCGAGGTGGTGCGGTTGCTGAAAGAACAGCGGCCCGACATCAAGCTTGTGCTGGGTGGCCCCGAGGTCAGCCATGAGGTTGACGAGCAGCAGATCGTGCGGCTGGCCGACCATGTGATTACGGGCTGGGGCGATGTGAGTTTTCCCAAACTGTGCCGCGCCTTGCTGCACGGGCCCAAGCCGTTGATGAAGGTCATTGCTGGCGAGCAACCACCCCTGGACCAGATTGCCTTGCCCTACGGCGAATACACCGATGCCGACCTGGCCCACCGCCTGCTATACGTGGAGGCCTCGCGCGGCTGCCCGTTCAAGTGCGAGTTTTGCCTGAGTTCGCTTGACAAAACCGCTCGGGCATTTGATCCGGACGCCTTTCTGGCGGAGCTGGATACGCTGTACCGGAGAGGCGCGCGCAACTTCAAATTTGTGGACCGGACCTTCAATTTGAAGATTGATGCGTCGGTGCGCATCCTGCAGTTTTTCCTGGACCGTTTGACCCACGATCTGTTCGTGCATTTTGAAGTCATTCCCGATCACCTGCCGGACCGGTTGAAAGACATGATCGCTCAGTTTCCCCCGGGCGTGCTGCAGTTTGAAGTGGGCATTCAGAGCTTTAACGTGGACGTGCAGCAACGCATTTCGCGGCGGCAGGATAACGACAAGACCGTGGCCAATCTTCGCTGGCTGGTTGAGAAATCACATGCGCATCTGCATACAGACCTGATTTTTGGGCTGCCCGGCGAAACGCTGGACAGCTTTACCGCCGGTTTTGATCGCCTCTTTGGCTTGAAACCGCACGAAATCCAGCTCGGCATTTTGAAGCGCCTGCGCGGCACGCCCATTGCCCGTCACACCACGGAATACGCCATGGTGTACGACGCGGCCCCGCCCTATACCGTGCAGCAAACCGGCGCGGTGACGCGAGACGACATGCAGCGTTTCACCCGGCTCGCGCGGTACTGGGATCTGGTGGCCAACTCAGGTCGGTTTGGCCGGACGCTGGCGTTGCTGATGCAAGGTCCTTCTGCGTTTCAGGCATTCCTGGATTTTTCAGACTGGTTGTGGCAAACCACCGGCAAAACCAGCGGGTTGACGCCTGAGGACCTGGTCGACAACCTGTTCGAATACCTTACCGGTGAGCGAGGGGCAGATGCACAAACTACCCGTGAAGCGCTGTTGGCGGACTATCTGCACAGTGGTGCCCGCGCCAGCCCGCGGTCGTTGCAAGGGCTATTGCAGCAGCACACGGCAACCGGCAAAACCATGGCAAAGTCACTGACACGGCGGCAGGAACAGCACGTGGCCAGACCTCTCTGAAAACCGGATCGTTGGGGAGACGTCTGGCGTGTGATTCGCGCGGGCGTTTACTTCTGCGCCGGCAACGGCAGCGCCGTTTTGTAACGCACCTGCTTCAGCGCAAAGCTGGAACGGATTTTCTCAATGCCGGGAATGGGGCTCAACTGTTCCAGAATGAATTTTTCCAGCGCACCGATATCGGCCACCGCCACGCGGATCAGGTAATCCGAGTCGCCCGTCATCAGGTAACACTCCATCACCTCGTCGTGTTCGGCAATGCTGCGCTCGAAGTCGGCCAGCGCCTCCTTGCTTTGTGACTTGAGGCTGATCGAGACAAACACGTTAAGCCCCAGGCCCAGTTTGGTGGCGCTGGCAATAGCCACGTAGCGGTCGATCACGCCCGATGCTTCCAGCGCCTTCACCCGTGCCAGGCAGGGCGAGGGGCTCAGGTGGACGCGTTTGGCCAGCTCCACATTGGACAGCGAGCCGTCTCGCTGGAGCTGATCCAGAATCCGCAGATCGGTGTTATCGAGGTTCATGAAGCTGAAATTTTATGCTTTTGAGGCATTTTGTGCTGTCAATGTGAATTTTCGAGGGTGAATATCAGCAGCTCATTTGGTGCCTGAATTTGTATAGTGAAGGGATGAACACGCGCGACACCGATCCCCAGGAAACTACCGAATGGCGAGACGCCTTTCAGGCACTGGTCACAGCACAAGGGCCTGAGCGCGCGCGTTTCGTGCTGGATGAGTTGGCACGACTGGCCCGCAACCAGCGTACCGGCTGGCAGCCCGACCTCAACACACCCTATGTGAACACCATCGCCGTGGACCAGCAACCCGTGTTTCCGGGTGACCTGGCCATGGAGGAGCGCCTGGCTTCGCTGATGCGCTGGAACGCGCTGGCCATGGTGGTGCGCGCCAATCAGACAGACATGGGCGGCTCCAGCGAGCTGGGCGGCCACATCGCCAGCTACGCCAGTGCAGCCGATTTGTTCGAGACCGGGTTTAACCACTTTTTTCACGCACACGAGGGCACGGGCGAAGGGCAGCATCGGGGAGACCTGGTGTTTTTTCAACCGCACAGCGCACCCGGTGTGTATGCGCGGGCTTATCTGGAAGGTCGGCTCACCGAGCAGGACCTGATGCACTATCGGCAGGAGATCACCGCACCAGCGGCCAGTACCGGCCAGGGAGCACGGGGCTTGTCCAGCTACCCGCATCCGTGGCTGATGCCCGATTTCTGGCAGTTTCCCACCGGCTCCATGGGCATCGGCCCCATCAGTTCGATTTACCACGCACGGTTCATGCGTTACCTCACGCACCGCAATCTGCTGAACTGCGCCGGTCGCAAGGTGTGGGGTGTGTTTGGTGACGGCGAGATGGACGAGCCCGAATCCATGAGCGCGCTCACGTTGGCGGCCCGCGAAAGACTGGACAACCTGGTGTGGGTGGTCAACTGCAACCTGCAGCGGCTGGACGGTCCGGTGCGGGGCAATGGCCGCATCATTGACGAGCTGGAAAAACTG
>JAHEBY010000182.1 GCA_024642025.1 Comamonadaceae bacterium
CGAAGTGATGTTGTGCGACTCACGTGAGGAAGTGGTTGAAATCTCTGACCGCTACGCGAGTGAGCACCTGGAAGTGCACGCGAAAGACCTCGACTGGTGGTTGGAGAATTTGACCTGTTACGGTTCTCTTTTTCTGGGTGAAGAAACCACTGTGGCCTATGGCGACAAGGCATCGGGCCCCAACCATGTGCTCCCCACAAAGGGTGCTGCGCGGTATTCGGGTGGCCTGTCTGTGCACAAATTCATGAAGGTACTCACGTGGCAGCGCATGACGCGCGAGGCCAGCCGCGACATCGCGCTGGTAACGGCCCGCATCAGCCGGCTGGAAGGCATGGAGGGCCATGCCCGCACCGCAGACGATCGTCTGGCCAAGTATTTTGCCAACGAAAAATTCGACCTCGGAGAACCGGTCAAGGTCTAAGCGCCCCCGCCGCTCTGGAACCTGATTTGATGCCGCTCCCGACTACAGCTCTGCCGACAGCCCTCGAGGCTTTTTCGCTGCGCGGACGGCGCGCTGTCGTCACCGGCGGCAATTCGGGCATTGGCGAGGCTATGGCTACGTCCCTTGGCCATGCCGGCGCCACGCTGCTGCTGGTGGCACGGCGGGCGGCAGAACTTGATGCGGCTGCGGGACGGCTGCGGTCTCAGGGCATCGAGTGCGAAACCCTCGCGGCGGACCTGGGAAAAACTTCTGAGCAGCCCGCAGTGGGGTCTGCCATCGCGGCGCGTGGCCCCGTTGATATTCTCGTCAACGCGGCTGGTGTCAATCTTCGTCAGCCTTTTTCCGATGTTTCACCCGATGCGTGGGACTTGCAGCTCGCGTTGCACTTGGGAGCGCCATTTTTCCTGACTCAGGCGCTCGCGCCGGGCATGGCGAGCCGCGGCTACGGCCGGATTATCAATATCGCCTCTTTGCAATCGACTCGGGCATTTGCCAATAGCGCACCCTATGGAGCCGGCAAGGGGGGCGTTGTTCAACTGACCCGCGCCATTGCCCAGGAATGGTCATCGCGAGGCGTAACATGCAATGCCGTTGGCCCCGGATTCTTCCCGACCGACCTGACTGCCCCCGTTTTTGCCGATCCGGCGCTGGCCGCCAAGCATGCGGAAAAAACCGCAATGGGTCGCAATGGCCTTCTGCAAGACTTGCACGGCATCACGGTGTTTCTCGCCAGTCCCGCCAGCGGCTACATCACCGGCCAGTGCGTGATGGTTGATGGTGGCTACACCGCGCTTTGATACCCCAATCTCAATCAACCGCATGAAATCCCTCGTCTACACCCAGCCCAACGAAGTGCAACTGCAGGAACGCCCTGAACCCGTGCTTGCAGACGGTGAAGTGGTGTTGCGAATCGAGGCGGCGGGCATTTGTGGCTCGGACATGCACGCCTACCACGGGCATGACCCGCGGCGCAAACCGGGCCTTGTGCTGGGCCACGAGTTCGCGGCCACGATCTTGCAAACCGCATCGCCATTGTGGACCGTAGGGCAGCGGGTGACTGGCAATCCACTGATCACGTGTGGGCGGTGTGATTACTGCCTGCAGGGGCGCGACAACCTCTGCGCCAACCGGACCATGGTGGGCATGAGCCGGCCCGGCGCGTTTGCCGAGCAAATGAGTATTCCGGGCCAATGTTTGATTGGATTGCCTGACTCACTGGATCTTGTTGCCGGTGCGCTGACTGAACCTGCTGCCACCGCACTGCACGCTATCAATCTGTCAATACGCGCGCTGGTGCGGCCATTGCCAGAGTGCCGTGTGCTGGTGATCGGTGGCGGTGCAATTGGCATGTTGTCGGCGCTCCTGCTCAGGAACTATGGCGTTGCCGAACTGCATGTGGCCGAAGTCAACCAATTGCGTCGGGCATCACTGGAGGAGCACGCGAAGTGCAAGACGTTTGACCCCCGTGAGCACACGGTGGCAGACAACCGTTTCGAGTTTGTTATTGATGCTGTGGGCAGTGTGGTTACCCGCAAGTCAGCGCTGGCTGCGGTTGCTCCGGGTGGCGTTGTCATGCATATTGGCCTGCAGGATTGGGCCAGCGAAATCGACATGCGCAAATTGACGTTGGCAGAGATCACGCTGCTGGGCACCTACACCTATAGCATGGCCGATCTGCGTGCTACTGTCGCTGCGCTCGCGCGTGGCGCATTCGGTGATCTGTCATGGGTCGAGCGGCGTAGCCTGGCGGACGGTGCCCGTGCATTTGATGACCTGCATCAGGGGCGAACGGCGTCGGCCAAAGTCGTGCTCGAACCCGCACACTGAATGGATCGGAGGCGCGTATGACTTCATCTGAACACCTTCAAACCTCAAAACCCTTGCATCGAGGGCGCATCTGGTTTGTGCTGGCTGCTTGTTGTACCGGCTTGTTCGCACTTAACGTTGTGTCCCGCCTGCTGTTCATCAAACAGGGTATCGCCGTCTGGCGTGTCAACGACGTCGGCGAGTTTCTGCTGGTACTTGTCGCCATGGCATTCTTCGTAGCCGGCCTCTTGATCGCTGAAGAGCATCCCGACTAATTTTCCCTTTCTTTCACCATCCCCGTTAACACTATAGGAGACCATCATGATCGATCGCAAACTACCTGAATCGCTGCAATCCGCTGAGCGCCGCCGTTTCTTTGAAGTTGCCAAGCGCTACGGATTTACCACCGCGGTGCTGGCCACTACCGGAGGCTTTCTGTGGTCCAACCCGGAGTTGGCACATGCTGCTGAAGATGAAGCGGCGAAGGCAAAGGCGGCCAAGCACACCATGATCTTTGGTACCGAGTACAAGGAAGATGCATTCAACACCTATCCGATCATGCAGACCCAGTTCAAGGAGAACCTTCAGACGCTGAGCAAGGGCGAGGTATACGTCAAACTACACCCATCGGGCCAGCTCGGCGTCGGCGGGGCTTTGGCGCAAAAGGTGCAATCAGGCACCATCCAGGGCGGCTCGGTGTCGCTGTCGAATTTCTCCCCATTCGCGCCGGTTGTTGACCTGATCAACATCCCGTTCTGGTGCGGGGAGAACCAGCAATTCGCAAACCTGGTTACGTCGGCCGCGTGGAATAGCGAAATCACGCCCAAAGTTACAGCCAAGGGATACAAGCCCATGTTTTATTTCAACGTCGACCCGCGCACGGTGGCGGTGCGCAAGGGCTTTGGCAAGATCGTCAAGACGCCGGAGGACATGCGCGGCATGAAGATGCGCGTTCCTGGCTCCAAACTGTTGCAGCAGTTCTATCGTCTGGCGGGTGCCAACCCCACCGTCGTGGCCTGGGGCGAAACCCCCAGCGCGCTCAAGCAGGGCGTTGCGGACGGGCTCGATCCATCGGTGGGCGCGCTCTACACCTTCGGCTTCATCGACATCCTGGAGTCCATTTCCCTGGTCGAGTCGGTGCCCGATGCGCAGATGTTCGCAGCCAACTACAAGTGGTTCGAAAACTTGCCGAAGAACCTGCAGACTACGTTCGATGATGCCAGCGCCAAGACCCAGATGGAGAGTTTTGCGCAGATACCGGTTGCGCGCAAGAACTCGATGGACGCGCTGGGCAAAGCTGGCGTGAAGTTCTACACCCCCAGCGCGGCCGAGCACCAGAAATGGATTGAAGCCTGCGGCGAGCAACGCGCTGAGTGGAACGACATCAAGAAAGAGCTCGCTGGCTCAATCGAGATGTTCGACAAAATGAAGCTTGCGGCCAACACCAAAGGCTCGATCACTGTTGCTGGCTGATCTGCCGCCATCAGGGGCTACCCGGGGGTGGCGTTGCCACCCCTTTTTCTAAGGAGACTTCATGCGCCAAATGCTGCGGCAAATCGATGACAACGGCGAGCGCTACTTGATGCTGGTGTTCTACTGCTTCATCGTTTTCGTCATCGTGGTCGAGGTGTTCCGCCGATTTGTCCTGGATTTCTCGTCGCTTTGGGGAGAAGAAGCAGCGCGTTTCGCGTTCATCTACCTGGGGTGGATTGGTGCTTCTCACTGCGTAAAACAACGCGCCCACATCCGCTTTGACGTGATGCTGCATATCCTGCCCAAGCGCCTGCACGGCTATTTGTATCTGTTCGGCGAGCTCTGCACACTGGTATTTGCGGGTTTTGCGTTGTACTGGTCGATGGAGACCATTGCCACGCTGATGCAATTTGACACATTGGCTCCAGCGCTTCGGGTGAGCCAGGTGTGGTTCGCGTCGGCAGTGCCGCTGGGGTTTCTGATGATGACGGTGCGCCTGCTGCAGTCGGCCCTGCGCGACATACAGGATATCCGCGCCGGACGCGAGGCTTTTGCCGGCACGCTTCTGTTCGATTGACGCAGACCGGGCCGACCTCATCATGCAAGTCACTCTTTGTCTCGTTTTTGTCCTGCTGTTGCTGTTCCTGGCGGTTCCATTCTGGGTCTCGCTGGGTCTGGGTACGATCGCGCTGCTGCTCAGTACCGGTGCGTTGCCACTTTCCCTGCTTGGCGAGGCGCTGTTTGAGGGTGTCGACTCCTTCGCGCTGATCGCCATTCCGCTGTTCGTGCTCACGGGGGATGTCATGGTGCGGTCCGGTCTGGCTTACAAACTTCTCGATTTTGCAGAAGCGACGACCGGTAGTTTTCGCACGGGTTTTGGCACATCCACTGTGCTGGGTTGCGGCTTCTTTGCCTGCATCTCAGGCTCGGACGCGGCAGACGCAGCCGCAATCGGTCGCATTACGATGGGTCGGCTGGTGGAGCTGGGTTATCCCAAGCCTTACGCGTGTGCATTGGTCGCCAGTGGCGCCTGTACTGGCGTTTTGATTCCGCCGTCTATTGCCTACATCATCATTGGTCTGGTGCTGGGCATTTCCTCATCCACCCTGTTCGTCGCGGCCTTGATTCCCGGTCTGCTGGTGTTGATGAGTGTGGTCGTAACCAATGTCGTCATGAACCGGGTTCATGGCTATGAGAGGTCCGCCGGAAAGTTCTCGCTGCGCAAGTGGTTGCGCGCCCTCAATGAGGCCAAATGGGCCCTTTCCATCCCTTTCATCATCCTGGGTGGCATCTACTCGGGCATCTTCACGCCCACCGAGTCTGCCGCCGTTGCGGTGGCCGTGGCGCTGCTGATCGGCATGTTCCAGCGCACGATTCTGCTCAAGGATTTTCCAGCTATGCTGGAGACCTCGGCACGGGTGAATGGGGTGATCCTGCCCATCATTGGCGTTGCCATGCTATTTGCGCAGGCCCTGACCATTCTTGACGTCCCTCAAGACTTTGTGCGCGCGCTGACCTCCGTCACCCATGATCCCGTAGCACTGACCTTTGTGATGCTGCTGATTTTCATCGTCGCTGGCATGTTCATGGAAACCACGCCCAACATCGTCATCCTGGCGCCGCTCCTTTACCCAGTGGCCAAGGAAATCGGCATGGACCAGATTCATTTTTGCGTGTTCATGATTACTTCGCTGGGTCTGGGATTCATCACGCCGCCAATGGGCTTGAACCTCTTTGTGATGGCCGGCCTGACCGGCACACCTATCATGGCCATTGCCAGGCGGGCCATTCCGTTTGTCATCACCATGGTCGGCGTCTCGATTCTGGTTGGTTTTGTGCCGGGCCTGTCACTCTGGCTGCATCAATAGCAGCTACTGAGGCGCGGGGCCAGTAGATTCCCGAACAACCAGGGCAACATTGACTTCGGTCGCGTTGTGTACTGAATCACCGGCAATTTTGCTGATCAGTCGATCGGCCACGCTGTGCCACATTTGCTGGGTGGGAACATGCAG
>JAHEBY010000183.1:0-4748 GCA_024642025.1 Comamonadaceae bacterium
CTGAAGCTCTCCGTGCGGCACAACGCCCCGCACTGCGCTGAAGATGGCGGCCCGCTCACGCTGCTGGCCGGCCCGCAACGGCTGGAGGTGGCGTGGTGGGTGGAGCCGGATGCGCGCGCTGACTCTGCCGCTGCCGCATCCGCTCCCGCGTTGCGCGACTACTTTGTGGCGTACAGCGAGCAGATGGGCCTGCTGTGGATTTATCAGGAACGGCTGGGCAGACCACAAGGTGGGCGGGCCGGGGCGGACTGGTATCTGCATGGGTTGTTTGCGTAGCGACCGAGACGCGATCACGCTTGAAAAGCATCTCACCACGCTGCGCTTCGGAACAACACCCAAACATGCAAACGCGCTGTGTGAGGCAAATTGGGCATGGTGCAAATATGTCGCGATATGGGTGATCGAAAAATAAATTTGCGCTGCTCAGTCTGTGCTAAGTCTGAAATCCTATTCTCCAAATCACGCAACTATCTGCGTGCAACCTAAAGGAAACTCATCATGTTCAAGCAAGTCAAAACGATCGCCCTGATTGCCGTTCTCGCCAGCACTGCTGTGGCTGTCAGCGCCGCCAACCTGCCAACCAATTCCTCAGCTTCCTCAGCCGGATACTCCTGGAGCCAAGGCAACTTTGAAAAAGTTGTTCCGTTAAAAGATGGCTCGACATTGCACTCGTACAAAGACGGAAAAATGGCTGTCGAGAACGCCTACGGCGACGCTGTCTCGGTACCAATCGGACAGGCCGTTCAGGCGATGGATGGAACCTCCATTGTCGTCAGCAGCAACGAGGTAGCGCGGTTGACGCAGGAACTGCACATCCACCGCTAAGCTGAATTTCACACGTTAACCATTCAACTATTGATCAAAAGGAAATGACCATGTTTCGCTATACAAAAACTGCCATTGCAGGGGCCATATTGGCCGCAACCGGTATCGCTGCCTACGCGGCGGCCGGCACGGACAACGATGCAGCAACGCTGCCAACCACAAAAATCTCGATGAGCCAGGCGGTTACCGCGGCCGAACAACACGCAAGCGGGCGAGCAACCCGCGCGGAGCTCGAGCACACCAAGGGTGGCATCGCCTATGACGTTGAAGTTGTCAATGGTGCCAAAGTTGTCGACGTCAAGGTCGACGCCGAGAAAGGTACGGTGATTTCAGCCGCCGCAGATCAAGCTGACCATGACGATGATGCGGACAAGCCGGATTGACGTCATAACGCAGACCAACCGGTCATCCGGCTGGTCTGCCCACTCGACACTGGGGAACTTCTTTAAAAAATAATTGCCGGCAGTTGCGCGTCGCGGAGATTTGCCCGGCACCCGTCGACTTTAATGGATCCAGGGTTGAAGGCGGATTGGCACCCATTCCCCAGCCAAGTCTGCCCTAAGTCTGCCCTAAGTCGACCTTATGAGAATTCTGTGCAGGCAGTTTTCCACCCCTTCCACAAAACCTCGACATGTTTCGCAAAACACAGATTGCATTCAGTTGCCCGCAGCTGTTTGCTGCAAGCGCCCCTGTTTTTCCCGCCAGGCAAGTTGGCTTCGGGGGTCCGACGTGGATGCATTGAATCAAACCGCTTTTCTTCTCATCAATGCACCGGTTGACGCCAGCTGGCACATGCTCTTCATCGCACGCCTGCTGGCAAGAGACGTGATCTGGCTGGTGCCAGTGGGTCTCGTGTTTGGCTGGCTGACCCGTGCAGATACGATCCGGCGAAAACTGCTCGAATCTGCGCTCGCTGGTCTGTTCGGCGTTCTCATTGCAGGGGTACTGGGGTCGTTGTGGTACCACCCGAGGCCATTTGCAATGGGCCTGGGTACGCAGTTCCTGCCTCATGCCGCAGATGCCTCGTTCCCAAGTGACCATCTGACGCTGATCTGGTCTGTGGCGTTCAGTCTGGTTCTACATCCGGGCTTACGCCGGGCAGGCATTTGCCTGGCCGTTCTCGGTTTGCCTGTAGCCTGGGCGCGCATCTATCTCGGCGTGCACTTTCCGCTGGATATGGTCGGGGCTGCAATCGTTTCTGTTGCCAGCTCCTCCATTCTGTTTGCGAATCAAGGTTGGCTGATGCCGCCAGCCTTCGCGTGGGTTTCGCGCCTCTACCGGCGCTTGTTGGCTCCGCTGATTGTCCGCGGCTGGATCACGTGATGTGCCCATCCAACACGACGGGTGCGCAACCATGAGTGCACTGGCCCATGTCGACAGTAGAGGTTCGTCGGTGAGCGTGGGGCTGCTCAGTACCCGTGCCACCGCGTTGATGGTGTTTGTCTGGGTTGCCTGTACAGCCTGGATGCGCCCCTTGTTGTTGCCCGACGAGGGCCGGTATGTTGGCGTGGCCTGGGAGATGTTGCGCTCCGGTGACTGGCTCACCCCCACGCTCAATGGGTTGCCGTACTTTCACAAACCGCCGTTGTTTTACTGGATCACAGCAGCGTCGCTGTCCGTATTCGGTCAGAACGAATGGGCTGCGCGCATGGCGTCGATGCTCGGCGCTACGCTGGCAGTCATGGCCTTGTTCCTTTTTGTGCGTCATTGGTTGGGCGAGCGCAGGGCCCGATACACCCTGGTCGTCCTGTTGGCGCAGCCCCTCTTGATGATCGGCGGGCAGTTCGCAAATTTAGACATGCTGGTGGCCGGCTGCATCACCGCCACCATCGTGCTGCTGGCCCATTCAGTGTTCTGTGCCGAGCGAAGGCTCCCACACCGTGCCGCGCTGACAGCCGCTTACGGCATGGCCGCCTTGGGCGTGCTGGCCAAAGGCTTGATCGGTTTTGTAATTCCGGCTCTCGTGATCTTTGCGTGGCTACTGTTGCGAAAGCGCTCCAAGGCTCTACTGTCGTTGATCTGGTGGCCGGGCATTCTGCTTTTCCTGCTGCTGGCAGGGCCGTGGTTTGTGGCCACGCAGTGGCACTTCCCCGGGTTCTTCGACTACTTCGTTGTCGTGCAGCACTTCAAACGATTTGCCGCCGGGGGTTTCAACAATGTGATGCCCCTCTGGTTTTACCCATTTGTGCTGACGATGTTTTCCCTGCCGTGGTTACCGTGGATCGCGCGCGTACTCAATCGTCGATACCTGAGTGATTTAGAGCAGCAACCACTCCGCCTGCTGATGCTGGTGTGGGTTGGCACGGTGGTGTTCTTCTTTTCGCTGCCGCAGTCCAAACTGCTTGGCTACGTTTTGCCGGCCGTGCCGCCTCTTTGCTTCTTGATCGCCGACGGCTTTCTCCTGCACACAGGTGCGTCAAAAGGCACTCCATCAAAACGAAGGTGGGTCCTCGCAAACGCAACTGCTGTCGCATTTTCTATCGCTGCAGTAGGGTGGTTTGCGCTATACGCGCGGCATTCCATGCGTGATTTTGCGTCGACTATGAAAGATCAGCGGCAGGCAGGTGAACCTGTCGTCATGCTCGGCAGCTACTACTTTGACCTTCCCTTTTATGCGCGATTGGAGCAACCGGTGGGCGTGGTTTACACGTGGGACGATCCGGCAATCCACCGATTCGACAGTCCGCGCAAGGAGTTGCTTGACGCGGGTGAGTTCGCACCTGCAACCGCAGGCCGGAACCTGGTTCGGCCTGGTGCGCTGCCGTCGCGTCTGTGCCAGGAAAATACGAGCTGGGTTATTGGGCCCACGTCAGCCATAGAGCGCTTTCCATACCTGAAATTCGCCATTGCCACGCACGAGGACAACGGCACCACGTTGTGGCGGGTGGACAAGCGCCAACCCGTCATGTTCAGCGCGCTGCAGTGCGCAAGCCTTGCCCAGGTGCCGTGACTGTTGGCTATGGATCAGCTAAGTAGGTCGCTGGACACTGGGAGACTCCATACACCGTCATACCGAATACCCAAATGTTGACTACCGGACTATTCTCCTGGCTTACCAATCAGCAAGGCCTGATGGATCTCCTCGCCCAAAACTGGCTGCTGGGCGTTCTCTTGGTTGCGGCCATCATCTTTTGCGAAACGGGTCTGGTGGTCATGCCATTTTTACCGGGAGATTCACTACTGTTTGCGACTGGCGCCTTTCTTGGCATGAATGGAATACTGCCGATTGGCGCGGTTCTGATCCTGATCGGGGCAGCGGCGCTTGGAGACGGCGTGAACTTCATGATTGGACGATCCAGGCTGGGCCAGCAGTTGATCGTGCGCAATTGGATCAAGCCCAGACACCTCGTTTTGACGAGGTCATACTTCGATCGCTTCGGTGCACCCACCGTGACCATGGGCCGCTTTGTACCCATTGTGCGTACGGTGGCACCGTTCCTGGCCGGGCTCACCGGTATGCGGCCAGGGAGTTTTGCGGTGTATAACGTATTGGGCGCGTTCGTCTGGTGCACCGCTCTGGTTATGTCGGGCTACTGGCTCGGCGGCATGGTTTGGGTGCGCGACCACATCGGCGCCTTGTCCTTAAGTGTTGTTGCGCTGTCGGTCTTGCCTGTACTGCTTCACCTCGGACGCAGATGGCAAGCCAAAGGAGTCTGAATGCGGATACTGTTGGTGGAAGACGACGCCATGATTGGCGAAGCGGTGCAAAGCGCGTTGAAAGACGCCGCCTATGCCACCGATTGGGTCAAGAACGGGCTGACTGCACTCAACACACTGGGCACGCAGAATTACGACATGGTGTTGCTTGACCTCGGATTGCCAGGCAAGGATGGCATGGAGATTCTAAAAAGTATTCGCGGCAAGAATAATCCGGTCCCCGTGCTCATCATCACGGCGCGGGATGGCTTGCCTGAGCGCATCAA
>JAHEBY010000183.1:4758-5704 GCA_024642025.1 Comamonadaceae bacterium
CATCAAGGGGCTGGACTTTGGCGCTGACGACTACGTCCTCAAGCCGTTTGAAATGAGCGAACTTCTGGCCCGCATGCGCGCAGTGATTCGTCGCAAGGGCGGTACCGCCGTACCGGTGATGAGCAACGGCTTGCTCACGCTGGATCCCGCTTCGCATGAGGCCAGTGCGCGCGGTGGCGAGCCCGTCAGCGTGTCGCATCGCGAATTCGCCTTGCTGCAAGCCTTGATGCTGCGACCGGGGGCCATATTGTCGCGCTCGGAACTGGAAGATCGCGTGTACGGGTGGGGCGAAGAGGTCGAGAGCAACGCGGTTGAGTATCTGATCCACGCTCTTCGCAAAAAGCTGGGCGCTGACAGCATCAAAAATGTCAGGGGGGTCGGATGGATGGTTTCAAAGAGCGTTTGAAGCGTTCAATCGAATTTCGCCTTTCGGTTTGGCTCTCTTCAGCCATTCTCATCGTGGCCATTGCTGGCGGTGCCGTATCATTTTCCACTGCCATCGACGACGCCAATGAATTGCAGGATGAAACACTGCAGCAAATGGCGACTTTGATCGCGCAACAGCCAGCGCTGGCCCGCGGCCTGATAGGCATGGCCAATACGCTGACTGACTCGGACGCGAAATTGCGCGTTCAGTTGCTACCGCCAGGTGCGACGGCAAGTACGCCGGGACGGTTGCCATTGCGGTCAGACCTGACGGACGGTTTTCAAACGGTCGAGGCGAATGACGAATCGCACAGAGTACTGGTGAAGACCCTGGATGGTGGAGCGCGCATCGCAGTATCCCAATCCAGCAGTGTGCGCGACGAAGTCGCCCGAGACAACGCGATTAGAACGGTCCTGCCAATGCTGGTTCTGATTCCGATCTTGCTTGTCGTTGTGTCCGCGCTGGTTCGCAGGATGCTGAAACCTGTTTCAATTCTTGCTTCCGAGGTTGAAGGCCGCA
>JAHEBY010000184.1 GCA_024642025.1 Comamonadaceae bacterium
CGGTGCAGCCGCTACGGGAGCAGGCGCCGGTGCAGGCGCAGGAGCCGGCTCCTCTTTCTTGCCGCAGCCAGACAGCGCCGCGGCCGCAACGGCGGTGAGCGCCGCCAAGCGCAGCAATGAGCGTTTTTGAAGATCAGTCATGTAACTTCCTTGTTTTTTGAGGTTGATCGAGGTTGAGGGGATTAAAGAAGCAATTATGAACTGGACGCAGCCTTATGAGCCCGGATAGAACGGCTTGCCAATGGAGGCCGGCATGTTGATTCGAATCCATTGCGGGTTGCGGGAAATCAATGCCAGCACCACGATGGTGGCCAGATACGGCAGCATACTCAGAAACTGGCTGGGCACGTTCACACCGATTCCCTGCAGGTGAAACTGCAGCATGGTTACCCCGCCAAACAGGTAGGCGCCCAATAGCACCCGTGCCGGACGCCAGGTGGCAAACGTGGTGAGCGCCAAGGCGATCCAGCCCTTGCCGGCCACCATGCCTTCAACCCACAGCGGCGTGTAGATTACTGACAGGTAGGCGCCCGCCAGCCCGCACAGTGCACCGCCTGCTACCACCGCGCCCAGCCGGATCAGCCGCACCGGGTAGCCCAGCGCATGGGCCGATTCGGGGCTTTCGCCCACGCTTCTCATCACCAGGCCACTGCGCGTACGGTACAAAAACCAGATCAAAGCCAGTGCGATGGCCACGGTGACGTAGACCAGCGGGTGATGGCGAAACAGCGCAGGCCCGACCAAGGGAATGTCTGACAGACCCGGGATGGCGTAGCGCGTGCGCTCGGGCATTCTGGCCTGCACAAATGACGTGCCGACAAAAGCAGAAAAACCGGTTCCGAACAGCGTTAATGCGAGGCCGGTGGCGAACTGATTGGTGTTGAGCCAGATCACCAACACGCCAAAAACAGCGGCAAGCATGGCGCCCACGGCCATGCCCGCGGCAAAGCCCAACCAGTCGTTGCCGGTATGCACCACCGTGGCAAATCCGGCAATGGCGGCGCATAGCATCATGCCCTCGGCGCCCAAATTCACAACGCCCACTTTTTCGTTGATCAGCAGGCCGAGCGAGGCTAGAGCCAGGACCGTGCCCGCATTCAGCGTCGCTGCCAGCAGCAATGCATACGATTCCATCAGCGGCTCCCTTTCTTCCAGAGCAACCGGTAGTTCACCAGCGTGTCGCAGGCCAGCAAGCTGAACAGCAGCAGGCCCTGAAACACCCCGGTCAGCGATTTGGTGAGCCCGAGCCGCGACTGGGCCATTTCACCCCCGATATAAAACATGCTCATCAAAATGGCAGAAAAAACCATACCCACCGGGTGCAGCCGACCTACATAGGCCACGATGATGGCCGCAAAACCATAGCCCGCCGGCACATAGGGCGTGAGCTGGCCAATCGGGCCCGCTACCTCAAGTGCGCCGGCCAGCCCCGCCGCACCGCCGGATATCAACAGCGCGGTCCACAACGCCTTGCGCGACGAAAACCCGGCGTATCGCGACGCGGCGGGCGCCAGCCCGCCTACCTGCTGTGCAAAGCCGGCGCGGGTGCGAAACAAAAACACCCACACCAGGCCAACACCCAGGACGGCCAACAAGGCACCAATGCTTACGCGCGAGCCCTCGAACAGGCGGGGAATGCGGGTTGCGGCTTCAAACGTCTTGCTTTGCGGAAAGTTGAAACCCTGGGGGTCTTTCCAGGGCCCGCCCACAAGGTACGACAGAATCTGCACCGCAACGTAAACCAGCATCAGGCTCACCAGAATCTCATTGGCATTGAATTTGTCCCGCAGCAGCGCGGTGATGCCCGCCCACGCCATGCCCCCGGCCACGCCCGCCAGCAGGATGGGCAGCACAATCCAGCCACCAGTGGTTTTGCTCGCCAACAGGGCCACACCGCCAGCACAAATGGCGCCCAGAATGTATTGCCCCTCGGCACCAATGTTCCATACATTGGAGCGAAAGCACACAGCGAGGCCCAAAGCGATGATCAACAATGGCGTGGCCTTCACCGTCAGCTCACCCACTGCATAGCCACTCCTGATGGGTTGCCAGAAAAACATGGAGAGGCCACTGACAGGGTCTTTGCCGAGAGCCACAAACAGAATGATGCCGATGACGACCGTAACGGCCAGCGCCAGAAGCGGCGAACCATAACTCCAGAACGCCGATGGCTGGGGACGCGCTTCGAGCTTAAGCATGTATCTGCTCCGCAAGGCGCTTCTGCACGTCTTCGTGCCACAAACCGCTCATCCATTCGCCAATCCTGCCGACCGTAGCGTCGGCAATGGCAACCGACGGCGACAACCGCCCTTTGGCGATCACGTGCAGCCGGTCACACAGCTCAAACAGCTCGTCCAGCTCTTCGCTAACTACCAGCACCGCGCAGCCCGCGTCCCGCAGCGCCAGAATTTCTCCCCTGATTTGCGCCGACGCGCCCACATCAACACCCCAGGTCGGCTGTGAGACGATCAAGAGCTTGGGGCTGGCATCCATCTCACGGCCCACAATGAATTTTTGCAAGTTGCCACCCGACAGCGAACGCGCCGCAGCACCCGGACCGCCCGCCTTGACGTTAAAGCGGTGAATGATGTGCGTGGCCTGCGCCTGCAACGCTTTGACCCGAATCCAGCCGGACTTTGACAGTGCCTCGCTGCGCGTGAGCATCAGGTTGTGAGCCAGCGACAGTGTGGGCACGGCGCCGCGCCCCAGGCGCTCTTCAGGCACAAAATGCAGCCCCAGCGCCCGCCGCTGGCCCGGGTGCATGGCGGCCATATCCACCTCACCCATGCGAACCGAACCTCCGGGCGCCCGCACGTCTTCGCCTGACAGGGCATACAACAACTCCCGCTGCCCGTTACCTGAAACCCCGGCAATGCCCACCACCTCGCCCGACCGGACCTGCAAGGACACCGCATCCAGATCCACGCCAAATTGATCGTCCCGCGGGAGTGACAGCTCATTGACGGTGAGTACGGCCTCCCCGGGCGTATGGGCGCGGTGCGTCAGCTGGGGTGGCTCGGCGCCGATCATCAGCCTGGACAGCGACCCATTGGTCTCCTCAGCCGGGTTGCAAACACCGGTAACCACTCCACCCCTCAGCACCGTACAGGCGGTACAGAGTTCGCGAATTTCATGCAGCTTGTGGCTGATATACAAAATGCTGCAGCCTTCAGACGCCAGCTTTTTCAGCACGACGAACAGCTTTTCAACCGCCTGCGGCGTGAGCACCGAAGTGGGCTCATCCAGAATCAGAAGCTTGGGGTTGGTGAGCAGTGCGCGGATGATCTCCACACGCTGCATTTCGCCCACGCTCAATGTGTGCACCGGGCGCGCCGGGTCAATCTCAAGCCCGTATTCCTGCGCCTTGGCGGCGATGCTTTGGGTGACTTCGGCAAGCGACAAACTTTTGCTCAGGCCCAGCCACACGTTTTCGGCCACGGTGATGGTGTCAAACAGGCTGAAATGCTGAAACACCATGCTGATGCCCATGGCCCGCGCTTCTTGCGGATTGCGGATATGCACTTGCTGGCCATCAAACATGACGGTGCCGGCGTCCGGCTTGACTGATCCATAGATGATCTTCATCAGCGTCGACTTCCCAGCGCCGTTCTCCCCCAGCACTGCGTGGGTTTCGCCCGGCATGACGGTGAGGGAGACGTTGCTGTTGGCCACCACGGCGGGGTATCGCTTGGTGATGCCAGAGAGCTGAAGACGGGGTTGGGTCATTCCTGACAATTATTTCCTGATAATTTCGATAACCGGCATTAGAAACGGACGAAGCAACTTATATGCCACTGAACCTTGTTACCTGTGGAGTTCAAAATTCCATCCAGGCACAGGTTATGCATATGCTAGCCCGAGTGGACAGGCAGCACCTCCTGTTTTACCCTCGCACCATGCCTGAAGCACTTTGACTGACCCTGTAGGACCTTTTGTATGAAATCCCAGCCCATCCGGTTCATCCGGCGCGGTGAAGTCGTCACCCTGACCGACGTGCCACCCACCCGCACCTTGCTGGAGGTGCTGCGGGAGGACTTAGGCTGTACCGGCACCAAAGAGGGCTGCAATGAAGGCGACTGCGGGGCCTGTACCGTGGTGGTGGCCGAAAACGACCCGACCGGCTTGACCTATCGCGCCATCAACAGTTGCATCCGGCTGGCGCATTCGATAGACGGCATGGCGCTCTTTACTGTGGAAGATATTGCCCCCACGCTACACCGCACGCGCGGGTCGCTGGCCCCCAAGGGGGCGCATTTCGCCTTGGGGCGGCAAGGCGACGAAACCATTGCTCCAGCGTCTGACTCGCACCTTCATCCCGTGCAACAGGCAATGGTGGACTGCCACGGATCGCAATGCGGGTTTTGCACGCCGGGTTTTGTCATGAGCCTGTTTTGCCTGTACCAGAACGAGGTGTGCAAGGGCCGTGCCATCACCCGGGAGGCAGCGAAGGTCGCGGTGTCAGGCAACCTGTGCCGCTGCACCGGCTACCGACCCATTCTCGACGCGGCACAGCGCATGACCACGCTGCCTGTGGCAAGCGTCAACGAGGTCAATTTGCTATCACAATTAGAGCTAATAAAACATAAGGGACGGGGGCTAGAAGCCAATTTGACATATATTTCCCCAAAAAACCTGTCAGATTTGCTCAAAGCGCGCAGCGCGTACCTCACGGCTCAAATCGTGGCTGGCTGTACCGACGTAGGGTTGTGGATCACCAAGCAGCACAGGCTGTTTGACCAGGTTCTGGACGTCACGCGCGTCGCCGAGCTGCGCCGTGTCGAACGCTACCCGCACCATATCGCCATTGGCGCCGCCGTGCCGCTGACCGATGCGTTTGCAGCGCTGGTGGCAGACCGGCCCCAATTGCAGTCTTTTGCCAATCGCTTTGCCGGCCAGACCGTGCGCAATTCGGGCACGCTCGGCGGCAATGTGGCCAATGGCTCGCCGATTGGGGACTCCATGCCGCTACTGATCGCGCTGGGCGCCAACGTGGTGTTGATGAGCCACCGTAAGGGCAGCATCGCGCACCGAGAGCTGCCACTGGAAAAGCTCTACACGGGTTACCGCACCCATGTGATGGCGGCGGACGAGGTACTTGCGTGGATCAAGGTGCCCAAGCCCGCGCAAGGCGAAACCAGCCGTGTCTACAAAATATCGAAGCGCTTTGAAGACGACATATCTGCGGTGTGCCTCGCGGTAAACCTGCGGCTCGAAGCTGGCCAGGTTGCAAACGCGTCCATCGGCGCGGGAGGCGTGGCGGCCACGCCAGTACGTGCCGTTAAAACCGAAACGGCTCTGGTTGGCCAGGCATGGAACCCGTCTACCGTTGAACGCGCCATTGAGGCCTTGCGACGAGAGTTCCAGCCCATTTCCGATATGCGGGCTTCGGCCAGCTACCGAAGCGAGGTGCTGGGCAATCTGCTGCAGCGCTTCTGGCTGGAGAGCCAGGGCACGCGCCACGTCAACCTGGAGGCGGGTCTGGATGACCTGCTCGCACTTGAAGGAGAGCTCACGTGAACGCGCCGGACCCATTGCCACTGCTGCGGGACGGTTATGCACATTCCACAGCGTCGGGCCACTCGCAAGCCCACGAAAGCGCTGGTGCCCAGGTTGCTGGCGGCGCGACGTATGTGGACGACATTGCGGAGGTCAAAGGTACGCTGTTCGCGGCACCGATTCTGTCCAACGTGGCGCATGGCCG
>JAHEBY010000185.1 GCA_024642025.1 Comamonadaceae bacterium
CATCCTCAAAAAGGCTCAGGAGGTGGACGCCCACGTGAGTCCGGTGCTGCTCAAGGAGCCTGCCGAGATTGCCCTTTATACGGCCATGAATGACATAGCGCCCAAGGCGCGCGCCCAGTTCCAGGCGGGCGACTACACCGCGTCGCTGCAAACCCTGGCCGCACTGCGCGCGCCAGTGGATGCGTTTTTTGATGGCGTGATGGTCAACGCCGAAGAGATGGACCTGCGGCTGAACCGCCAGGGCCTGCTCAAGAGTCTGCATGACGCCATGAATCAGGTGGCCGACCTGTCCCGGCTGGTGGCCGCATGATGAAATTGATCATTCTGGATCGTGACGGCACCATCAACGAGATGGGCGATGAGTTCGTGCAGTCGCCCGACGAGTGGCAGCCGCTGCCCGGAGCGCTTGACGCCATTGCCCGGCTCAATCATGCGGGCTGGCATGTGGTGGTGGTGTCCAACCAGGCCGGGCTGGGGCGCGGACTGTTTGATGTGGACACGCTGAACGCCATCCACACCAAAATGCACAAGATGCTGAGCGCCGTGGGTGGCCGGGTGGATGCCGTGTTTTATTGCCCGCATGCACCCGATGAGGCTTGTCATTGCCGCAAGCCCGCGTCGGGCCTGTTTGAGCAAATCGGCGAGCGTTACGGTATCGAGTTGGCCGGCGTGCCTACCGCCGGCGACAGCGCACGTGATCTGGTGGCCGGTGCGTCGGTCGGTTGCGAACCGCACCTCGTGCTCACGGGCAACGGCGCGGTGCACCGCGGCCGGCAGTTGCCCGACGCCTTTCCGCCGACCACACGCGTGCATGAAGACCTGGGTGCGTTTGCCGACTACCTGATCGAACGTCAGGCCAGCGCCGCACGGGCTGCACAAAGTGCTGCCAAAAGCGCTGCGCATAGCGCGATCAACCCGCCAAGCGCCAACTGATATGGCGTTGATTCGATCGGGCATTCACATGCTCTGGATGCTGTTGACCGTGATACCGGTCGCCTTCTGGATGGTGGCGACCGCGCCTTTTTCCGGTGCAAAGCACATGTATGAATCGGCCAAGGTTTTTCTGGCCTGCGCGGTTTATGGGTTGCGGACCCTTTGCGGTGTGAACTGGCGCATTTCCGGTATGGAAAACCTGCCTGGCGTGGATGCCGCCGGGCGTGTGCTGCCTGCAATTTTGCTGGTGAAGCACCAGTCCACGCTGGAGACGTTTCTGATGCCGCTCATCATGCCGCGGCCGCTGGCTTATGTGTTCAAGAAGGAGATTCTCTACATTCCGTTTTTTGGCTGGGGCATCGCCCGCTGCGACATGATCCACATCGACCGCAAGCAGGGCAAGCTGGCGTTTCAAAAGGTGGTGGAGCAGGGCCGCCGCCTGCTGGGCGAGGGCAATTGGGTCATCATGTTCCCCGAAGGCACCCGCATCCCGCGCGGAAAGGTAGGCTCATACAAGCTGGGCGGCGCGCGCCTCGCGGTGGAAACGGGTGTGCCGGTGGTGCCCATTGCCGTCACGTCGGGCAAATGCTGGCCGCGCCGGGGTTTCATCAAATATCCGGGCATGGTGGATGTTTCGATCGGAAAGCCGATCGCGAGCATCGGCCGCGAGCCGGACGACCTCATGCAACAGGTGCAGACCTGGATCGAGAGCGAAATGCAGCGCCTCGACCCTGAGGCCTATCCGCAAAGCTAAACTCGCCACCATGCGCAGCCTGTTGCAGTTCACACTCGATTTATTTGATGATGAGCCGCCAATTGAGGAAAAGCGGCAAGAATATATAGAAAATACGCCTCTAGCCCCCGTCGGGATTAAATCAATAGCTACTAATAATGTAGCAAATGATTCCACTGAGCCCGCGCACTCGCTGCGCGAAGCCATTGCGCCCATGCAGTTTCGCCACCCCAATGCCAACCGGGAATCCCGACTGTGCGACGCGGTGGTGGGCTATGAATTTAAAAGGGCCAAGCGTCGCACCATCGGTTTTCAGGTGGGGCATGAGGGGCTGGTGGTCAGCGCGCCCAAATGGGTGCCCCTGTACGAGGTGGAAAGCGCCCTGCAGGAAAAGGCAGCGTGGATCCTCAAAAAACTGGGCGAAACCCGCGAGCGGCACGAGCGCCTCGAATCCAGCCGTATCGACTGGAAAGACGGCGCCGCCTTGCCTTTTCTGGGCGAGCAGGTGATTGTGGTGCTGGACCCGCGCCATGCGTTCGACGCCGTGGGTGCCGTGTTGCACACTGACGCTGAAGCCCTGCCGGGCGTGCCCCGCCTCACGCTGCATGTGGGCCTGCCGCACGGCGCCAGTGCGGATCAGATTCGCGACGCGGTGCAGGCCTGGCTGATGCGCCAGGCCAAGCGCATCTTTACTGATCGGCTCAATCACTTTGCGCCTCAGCTGAACGTGACGTGGCGCAAGCTTTCGCTCAGCGGTGCCGCAACCCGCTGGGGCAGCGCCAGCAGCGATGGCGCCATTCGCCTTAACTGGCGACTGATCCACTTCAACCAATCTGTTATCGACTATGTGGTGGCGCATGAGCTCAGCCACCTGCGGGTGATGGACCACAGCCCGCGCTTCTGGGAAACGGTGCGCACCGTGGTGCCGGATTACGCCGAGCGGCGATCCCTGCTCAAGGACGAATCGGTGCCTAAATGGGGTTGATGTCCTAAGACATCGCAGGCGTGAAGCGGTAAACGCCGTCATCGCTGCGGTTTCGCTGCAGCTGCCCGCCAAACCACAGCGCATGCAGGTGCGCAATGGATTCGCCCATTGCAAAAGTCGTTTGATGCAGGTCCAGCTGCCGCTTGAACAACACCGGCAGTATGTCTGCTGCGCTACAGGGTTGCTCGTGGCAGGCCTGCATGACCTCGGCGAGGCGCTCGCGGTGGTGGTCATGCAGCTGGCGAATGCGCTGGTGCAGGCCGGTAAAGGGTTTGCCATGCGAGGGCAGGGTCAGCGTGTCTTCATCCAGTACCTTGAACTTGTCTATGGATTGCAAAAACAGCTTGAGCGAATCGGCCTCGGGCTCCTGGTCGTAAACGCTCACATTGGTGGAAATGCGCGGCAGCATCATGTCGCCACCCAGCAGAACATGCAGCTCGGCGCAGTGCAGTGCAATGTGCTCAGGCGCGTGGCCGTAACCGCTGATGCAAGCCCAGGCCCGGCCCCCAATCGTGACGGTGTCGCCGTCCTGCATGCGCCGGTATTGGCGCGGCACATCGGGCACCAGCGTGGGGTAATAGTTGGACCGGGCGCGAATTTGCGCCACGGACTCCGGGTCAACCAGCCCGTGCGATGCAAAAAAGGCGGCTGCGGCGTCGCCACCAAACCCGGTTGGCCCCAGGCAGCCAATGCGCGCCACGTTGTAATCGGTGGCGCTGATCCACAGCCGGCAATCATGCTCGGGCGTGGTCCAGCGCTCGCACAGCCAGGCCGCCAGGCCAATATGGTCTGGGTGCATGTGGGTCACGATCACCCGCAGCACGGGCATGCCTTCCAGCTGGGTGGCAAAAATCTGCTCCCACTGCGCGCGAGACTCGTCGCGGGCAATGCAGCAGTCCACCACCGTCCAGCCCTTGCGGCCGTCCATCTCATCGCGTAGCAGCCACAAGTTGATGTGGTTCAGCGCAAAGGGCAAGGCCATGCGTATCCAGCGGATACCTGGCGCCACCTCCATCGTTTCGCCGGGATTGGGCATCGCGTCGCCAAATCGGTAATGGAGTTCTTGCTCAAGTGCGTTCATGCGTGGCGTTTGTAGGTAGCGTTCAGTTGGGGGCGTTTAGTCGGGGCGTTTAGTTGGAGCGTTCGGGTAGGATAGCGTTTAAATTGACGTTTACGTAAACGTCAAATGTAATCTTGGCATTGTAGGGACTGACCAACCACAGCATGGCGACAACCTATTCCATCAGCGATCTGGCCAAAGAGTTTGACCTGACCACGCGCGCCATTCGTTTTTACGAAGACATGGGCCTGCTGGAGCCGTTGCGCACGGGCCCCGGTGGGCGTAACCGGGTCTACACGGCCCGCGACCGGACGCGCCTCAAATTGACCCTGCGTGCCAAGCGCCTTGGTCTTTCCCTTGGCGAGGCCAAGGAAATCATTGACATGTATGACAGCCCGCGCGACACCGGTGCGCAGTTGACGAAGTTTCTCGCGGTGCTGTCAGCCCACCGCAAGCAGATTGAAGAGCAGATGGCTGACCTCTTGGCGACGCTGGACGAAGTGAAATCCCATGAAAAGGAAGCGAAGCTGCTTCTGGCCAAGGCGGAAAAGCCGCGCCTCATTGCCTGAGTTTGCGCACCATTTCATCATCACGGCTCATGAAAACATCCGCGCCCGACGGGCAAATACCCAAGCCTCGCACACCCGATATTGCCCATTTGCAGCGTGTGAAGGAGAGCTTCGCCCGACAGGGCATGATGCAGCACCTGGGCGCCCGATTGATTCGCACAGAGGCTGGTCTTTGCGAGTTGGCATTGCCTTATTCTGACAAGGTCACACAACAGCAGGGTGGTTTCCACGGCGGCGCCATGGGTGCTCTGGCGGATATCGCGGGCGGCTACGCCGGGTTGACGGTCGCGCCCGAAGGCATGGAAGTCACCACGGTGGAATACAAAATCAACTTTCTCGCCGCATTTTCGGGTGGTGAGCTGCGTGCTACCGGGCGGGTGGTGAAGGCGGGCAAGCGCGCCATAGTGACCACGGCGCAGGTGGTCCATGTGGACGATACCGGCCAACAAACCGACTGCGCCGTCATGCAGCAAACGCTGATGCCAGTCCCAAAAAGCTACTGAAACATGGCGAATAAACATACTGGAGCAACAACATGAGCATGCCCGGGCTTGACTTTCAACTTGGTGAAGACATTGACGCCCTGCGCGACGCGGTACGCGATTTTGCCCAGGCAGAGATCGCTCCGCGCGCCGCCGAAATCGACCGCTCAGACCAGTTCCCGATGGATTTGTGGCAAAAAATGGGCGCCCTGGGCGTGCTGGGCATCACCGTGGGCGAGGAGTACGGCGGTGCCAACATGGGCTACCTCGCGCACATGATCGCCATGGAAGAAATTTCGCGCGTCAGCGCGTCAGTAGGCCTCAGCTATGGGGCCCACAGCAATTTGTGCGTCAACCAGATCAAGCGCAATGGCACCGATGCCCAGCGTAAAAAGTATCTGCCCAAGCTGATCTCGGGCGAGCATGTCGGTGCACTGGCCATGAGCGAGCCCGGGGCTGGCTCCGACGTCATCAGCATGAAGCTCAAGGCTGAGGACAAAGGCAATTTCTATTTGCTCAACGGCAGCAAGATGTGGATCACCAATGGTCCGGATGCCGACACGCTCGTCGTTTACGCCAAGACTGAACCAGAGCTCGGTGCCCGAGGCGTCACGGCCTTTCTGATAGAAAAAGGCATGAAGGGTTTTTCCGTCGCGCAAAAGCTCGACAAGCTCGGCATGCGCGGCAGCCACACGGGTGAGCTGGTGTTCAAGGATGTTGAAGTGCCGGCGGACCACGTGCTGGGCGGCCTCAACAGTGGCGCAAAAGTACTGATGAGCGGCCTCGACTACGAGCGTGCGGTGCTCACCGGCGGGCCACTGGGCATCATGCAATCGGTGATGGACAACGTGTTGCCCTACATCCATGACCGCAAGCAGTTTGGGCAAAGCATCGGCGAATTTCAGCTGATTCAGGGCAAGGTTGCCGACATGTAC
>JAHEBY010000186.1 GCA_024642025.1 Comamonadaceae bacterium
CTGCATGATCGAGCGCAGACACGGGCGCATCATCAATATCGCATCCATCGCGGGGCTTGGCGGCAATCCGTCAGGCATGCAGACGATTGCCTACAACACATCCAAAGGTGCGGTTATCAATTTCACGCGTGCGCTGGGTGCTGAATGGGGCCCCCATAACATCACCGTAAACGCGATCTGCCCCGGCTTTTTTCCCAGCAAGATGACGGCCGGCACGCTTAAGGCCTTGGGCGAGGAAAAGCTGGCCGCCAACGCGCCGCTCAGGCGCTTGGGCGATGATGAGGACCTCAAGGGCATCACGCTGCTGTTTGCGTCTGAGGCTGGTAAACACATTACTGGCCAATGGCTGGCGGTAGATGGTGGTGTCAGCGTAGTCTCTGGTGGCTAGCAACTTCAAGTTTGATTCGCCCGCACTGCCATCTGGAAGGAATAGCTTGTGAACTTTGGCGTTGACATTCCGTTTGTGGATCACCTGGGCTTCGAATTGCGCATGTTTGAAGGTGGCGCGTCGGAGATCAGGTTCACTGCAAAGCCAGAGCATCTCAACTCCTTTGGCGTCACCCATGGCGGCGCCAGCATGACATTGCTTGACGTCACCATGGCTGTCGCGGCCCGCAGCGTGCAAAAGGATATGGGCGTGGTCACCATTGAGATGAAGACCAGCTTCATGCAACCGGCCATCGGGCCGCTTGTCGCCAAGGGCCGCCTTATTCATCGCACTGCGACGCTGGCCTTTACGGAGGCAACTATTTTTGACGGCAAAGACAGGCCTTGCGCTCATGCCACCGGCACGTTCAAATACGTCAAGCGTCTGGCGACCGGTAGCAAGACCAGCCAGGGTTTGAGTGTTATATCCACGGATTGAGCCCAAGGTCTAAGGAAAATAGGCCTCTAGCCCCCGTCCATATTGCGTAATTAGCTACATTAAATGTAGCAATATGAAAGACCCATGTCATGCCTAAAAACCAGCAAATTCTTCTTGACAACCGCCCTGAGGGCGCCGCCAGCGCCAGCAACTTCAAACTCGTCACATCCGACACCCCAGACCTGCAGGATGATCAGGTCTTGGTTCGGCATCATTTCCTGAGCCTGGACCCCTATATGCGGGGTCGCATGAACGCCGCCAAAGGCTACGCGGATCCGCAGCCACTGGGCCAGGTGATGATTGGCGGCACGGCTGGCGAAGTTATAGAGAGCCGGTCCCCAAAGTTCCCGGTGGGCGCCAAAGTAGTCGGGATGGGAGGCTGGCAGCAATACAGCGTGGTCGAAGCGGGTCAGACGGGCGCTTTGCGCAAGGTCGATACCACGGATGTTCCCCTCAGCCACTACCTGGGCGCGGTGGGTATGCCAGGGGTTACCGCTTGGTATGGTCTGGTCAAAATCATTGAGCCCAATGTGGGCCAAACCGTGGTGGTGAGCGCAGCGACGGGCGCTGTTGGCAGCGCATTTTGTGCGCTTGCCAAGGCCCGTGGCCTGAGTGTCGTGGGTATTGCTGGTGGCCCCGAAAAGTGTAAATACGCGGTAGATGAGCTCGGGTTCGATGCCTGCATTGATTACAAAGAGCATTCGCATCCGCGTTCGCTCACCAAAGCCGTAAAAGACGCGTGCCCAAAAGGAGTTGATGGCTATTTTGAAAACGTGGGCGGCATGGTGATGGATGCTGTCATGGCCAACATGAATGCGTTTGGCCGCATTGCCGTGTGCGGCATGATTGCCGGCTACGACGGTGCGCCGATGCCCATGAGTTACCCGGCACTGATTTTGATGAATCGTATGAAGGTGGAAGGCTTCATCGTCAGCGAACACATGGAAGTCTGGCCCGAGGCGCTCAAGGAATTGGGCATGCTCGTCGCCAGCGGCAAATTGAAACCCCGCGAGTCCATCGCCCAGGGGCTTGAGGCTGCGCCTGAAGCCTTTTTGGGCCTGCTCAAAGGCAAAAACTTTGGCAAACAGCTGGTGAAGCTGGTTTGACCCAAGCGGGAAGAAGCTTTATTTCAGGAGGCACACATGCAAGCCACGCATGAGGTCTTCAATCAGCCTGAATCGCTGGTCAACTACAACCTGTTCAGTACCAACCGGGCGCTGCAGGCGGCACTCAATTTCAATGCGCCGCAGCTGGATACCTCGGAGCTGGCTGCGCTGGGCGAGCTGTGCGGCAGCGCACACATGCAAGACCACGCGCGGCTGGCCAACATCCATGCCCCGGTATTGCAAACTCATGATCGCTTTGGCCAGCGTCTGGACAGTGTGGAGTTTCATCCCAGCTATCACGCGCTGATGGCCGCGTCGATTGGTGCCGGGCTGCACGGGGCACCCTGGGCAACAGCGGGAAACGCGGCGAAACCTGCCGATGATCTCGCTGTCAGATCCATGCCGCACACAAAACGCGCAGCGGGCTTCATGATGTTTACCGAACTGGAACCCTCCACGCTGTGCCCAGTTTCCATGACTTATGCCGTTACGCCTGCCTTGCGGGGCAATACCGCAATTCAGGCCGACTGGAGTGCAAAATTGTCCGCCGGATCTTACGACCCTTCGCCCAGGGTTTGGCGCCACAAGTCGGGTGTGACGATGGGCATGGGTATGACCGAGAAACAAGGCGGCTCGGATGTTCGTGCCAACACTACCCGGGCCGAGCCTGATGGATCTGACGCCTGGGGTCTACGCTACGTGGTGACCGGGCACAAATGGTTTTTCTCGGCACCCATGTGTGACGCCTTCCTGATACTGGCGCAGACGCAAGCGGGTTTGTCGTGTCTTTTTTTGCCACGCATCCTCCCGGACGGTACACCCAACGCAATTCACATACAACGCCTCAAGGACAAGCTGGGTAACAAAGCCAACGCCAGTTCCGAGGTCGAATTTCACTTCGCAATGGCCTGGCTCGTGGGCGAAGAGGGGCGCGGTGTATCCCAAATTCTGGAGATGGGCACCATGACCCGGCTCGATTGTGCACTGGGCACCAGTGGCCTGATGCGTCAGGCGCTTAGTCTGGCGCTCAATCACACGGTCCAACGCAGGGCGTTCGGCAAACCGCTGATTGAACAGCCCCTGATGCGCAATGTACTCGCTGATCTTGCTATTGAATGCGAAGCTGCTTGCGCTTTATCGATGAGGCTTGCACGGGCATTTGACTATCCGGATGACTATCACGAGCAGGCCATGGCGCGGCTGCTGACGCCGGTTGCCAAGTTCTGGGTTTGCAAACGCGGCAGTCATTTTGCACAGGAGGCGATGGAGTGCCTGGGCGGCAATGGCTATGTGGAGGAGGGTGGGCAGGGCATCATGGCCCGCATTTATCGCGAAATGCCGCTGAACTCCATCTGGGAAGGCGCTGGCAACATCATGGCGATTGATTTGCTCCGTGCCTTGCGAAAGAGCGATTCGGTCGCCCATTTGACCCAGGAGTTGGCGCCGGCAGCCGGGGCACACCACGCGCTGGACAGGTTGGCGAAATCGTTGCCGGCACGTATTGAGGAAATGGCTACCGAGCTGGAGGCTCGGCGGCTCGCGCAGGATGTTGCGCTCGCTGTCCAGGCTGCGCTGTTGTACCAGAGTGCACCCGGCGAAGTGTTCGGTGCGTTTTGCGACTCCCGGCTTGGTGGCAACTGGGGCCACGCATTTGGTACTTTGACCAGTGCCGTAAATTTCGACGCCATCATCCGGCGGGCCTTGCCGCAACATTAGCCCCATCAAACCGGGCCTCCAAGCCCTTACCCATAGCAAACCCAAGGAGCCACCGCGTGCCCAATCTGATCCTCCATCACTACCCGATGTCCCCATTTGCGGAAAAAATCCGCCTTGTGCTGGGTTTCAAAAAGCTGACATGGAAATCGGTCATCATCCCAACCGTCATGCCCAAACCGGACGTCGTGGCACTCACCGGGGGCTACCGCAAAACACCCATCCTTCAAATTGGCAATGACGTTTATTGCGACACCGCGCTGATTTGTGACGTCCTCGAGCACCTGCAGCCTGAGCCAACGCTGTACCCGCCCCACCAAAAAGGCATTGCCCGTATCCTGGCCCAGTGGGCCGATGACAAACTGTTCCCGGTCGCCATGGCCTGGAACTTCAGCCCGGCGGGTGCCGCACAAGTGTTCAAAGATGTACCGCCAGAGGTGGCGATGGCATTTGCGCAAGATCGTAGCAAGATGCGTTCCGGCCAGCCGCGCATGCAGGCTGCGGACTCGGCCGCCACCTACCGCAGCTATCTACGGCGGCTGTCCAACATGCTGGACGAGCATGACTTCCTGCTGGGCAACGCACCTTGCGTCGCCGATTTTTCAGCCTACCACCCGCTGTGGTTTACCCGGACGATAGCCACGGTGAACGCTGGCATTCTGGACGCCACGCCATCGGTCCTGGCGTGGATGGATCGCATGACTGCATTGGGGCATGGTGCAGTCGAGAACTATTCCGCTACACGATCAATAGCTGACTGTTCCCAATCGACCGGGGCTAACAGTCTAAATGATTCAATATTTCAGGATGAACACGGGCTGGCACTGGGCAGCCGCGTGAGTATTGTTGCGGAGTCCTTTGGGCCGGAAGCGACCGAGGGCGAATTGGTAGCGGCCACCCGCACTCGCTATACGTTGCGCCGAACCGATGAACGTGCCGGTGTGGTGCATGTTCACTTTCCGCGAATTGGCTACGTGCTTAAAGCCGCTCAGCCGGCATGATCTCCTGGAAGTTTGTTCCGTTTGATGGCCTCAGTCTGCGCGAATTACATGATCTGCTGCAACTTCGCGCCGAGGTATTCGTCGTTGAACAGAACTGCGTGTTTCAGGACATCGATGGTGCAGACGGTGACGCCATGCACCTGCTTGGCACACAAGTGGTGGACGGCTCCGTCACACTGGTAGCGTATGCAAGATGCTTTGCGGCAGGTGTCAAATATCCCGAGGCCAGCATCGGCCGCGTGGTGACGAAGAGTCTCATACGCGGCAGCGGCGCGGGTCATTTGCTGATACAACAGGCGTTGCAGTCGGTTGCCGCGCAATGGGGTATGCAGCCCATTCGTATTGGTGCGCAGGCGCAGCTTGCCAGCTTCTACGGCCGCCACGGGTTTGTCGATGTTGGCAAGCCGTATGTGGAAGACGGCATTGACCATATCGAAATGCTGTGGCGACCCTCAATGTGAAACCAATTTGATCCCTGGAGCTTTTTGTGATTGCTGATTTCAAGAACAAGACTGCTGTGTTGACCGGCGCTGGCTCCGGCTTTGGCCTGGAATGTGCCCGTATCGGTGCCAGGCTGGGGATGAATCTGGTGCTGGCTGACGTGCAGCAAGACGCGCTGGACAAAGCCGCTGCTGAAATGCAGGCGGCTGGCGCGCCGGTTCTGGCGATCAGGCTCGATGTGTCAAAGGCGGATGAGGTGGAGGCGCTGGGGAGAGCTGTGTTGCAGCGTTTTGGCGCGCCACATCTCGTGTTCAACAATGCGGGCGTCGGGGCGGGTGGGTTGATTTGGGAGAACTCTGTCAAAGACTGGGAGTGGGTGATTGGCGTCAATCTTATGGGTGTTGCCCATGGCGTTCGGGTCTTTACGCCCATGATGCTCGATGCCGCCCAGCAAGACCCCGCCTACCGGGGCCACATTGTCAACACAGCCAGCATGGCCGGCTTGCTGAAT
>JAHEBY010000005.1 GCA_024642025.1 Comamonadaceae bacterium
AGGCTGGGTGAGCAGCGTGACGTTGGGGTCTTTAGCCATGGCTGGAATGTCTGCCGGAGTTGGGTAGGGCATGACATGGCACTCGCCCTTTTGCAGCTTGGCCCACCGTACCGATGCGTCCGGCGTGATGGCAAAAACCAGATCGTCGATCTTGGCCTTACCGCCCCAGTATTCGGGGAAAGCCTTGAAGCGGATGATGGCGTCTTTCTGGTATTGAACCAGATAGAAGGGACCGGTTCCGATAGGTTCCTGGTCGATCTTTTCTGGAGTGCCTGCCTTCAGCATGGCGTCGGCATATTCCTTGGACTGAATAGCGGAAAACTGCATGGCCAAGGTCGACAGGAATGGCGCTTCAGCCTGGCCAAGCGTGATCCTGACTGTGAGGTCATCCACCTTCTCAACCGACTTGATCAGCTTGTCAAAGCCCATGTCTGAAAAGTAGGAGTGGTTGGCGCTGGTGACCTTGAAGTACGGGCTGGTCTCCTTCATCTGACGGTCAAAATTGAAAATGATGTCATCGGCGGTCAGGTCGCGAGTGGGCTTGAAATTTTTGTTGCTGTGCCACTTCACACCTTTACGCAACGTGAAGGTGTATACCTTGCCATCCGGAGAAATGGTCCATTTTTCCGCAAGGCCCGGACCAACCTGGGTGCCGCCGCGCTCAAACTGGACGACGTTGCTGTATACCTGCTCGATCACGTCGAAGGAGGTGCCAGTAGTGTTGATGCTGGGAGAGAAATTCTCCGGGCTGCCTTCCGAGCAGTACACCAGCGTTTTGGCGGCCACCGGTGTCAACGCCATGGCGGCTGGCAACGCCAGCGCACAAAGGAGCGCACGCTTTAGCGGCAGCTTTCTGTTTTTGATCGACTTGGTTTGGATCATGTTTTGATCTCCTTTGAAGTTAATGCTGCACAGCAGCGGTTTGGGTAAATTGGTCCGCCTCGTGGCAGGCTACCAGCCTGCCGGCGAGTTCCCGCAAAACCGGGCGCTCGCTACGGCACTTGCTTGTTGCGAGTGGGCAGCGGGTAGAAAAGACACAGCCACTGGGCGGGTTCAAGGGCGATGGTAGCTCACCCGTCAGAACCGTGCGCGAACTGGCCATCCCGCTGCCCACGATGCCCGGTGTTGAGGCGAGAAGTGCGCGAGTATACGGATGCAACGGCCGAGAGAACAAGGTTTTCTTGTCGCCCTGTTCGACTGCATGGCCGAGGTACATCACCAGCACATCATGAGCGATATGGCGCACCACACCGAGGTCGTGGGATATAAACAGATACGCCAGCCCCAGTTCTTCCTGCAGGTCTGCCAGCAGGTTCAGAACTTGTGCCTGAATGGAAACGTCAAGTGCCGACACCGGCTCATCGGCTACCACCAGCTTGGGCTGTAGCATCAGCGCCCGGGCAATTGCAATGCGCTGACGTTGACCGCCAGAAAACATGTGTGGATAACGGTCATAGTGCTCGGGGCGCAGGCCAACCAATGACAACATGCTACGGGCCTTTTCCGCGCGCTCGGCTGCCGGCAGGGTGGTGTTGATCTCAAGTGGCGCTTCGAGAATGGCGCCAATTTTTTTGCGCGGATTCAGCGAGCCATAAGGATTTTGAAATACCAGCTGCACCGACTGACGCAGCGCGTGCCGCGCGTCGTCATTTGCGGTTACGACGTTCACGCCCGCCAGATCCAGTTCACCACCTGTCGGCTTCTCGATGAGCGAGATCATTCGTGCGAGCGTGGACTTGCCGCAACCCGACTCGCCCACAACCGCCAGCGTTTTGCCGGGGAATACTGAAAACGAGACACCGCCTACGGCCTGCAGATGATCAGGTTCCCGCATGATGCCGCGGCGGATTGCGTAGACCTGACGCAGGTCCTTTGCAATGACCACAGGTGCCGGTGAACTCGTGCCGCTTGAGGCTGACATTGCGCTCATGGCCGACTCTCGAGTCGTGATGGGGTGAGGCGGCTGCCATGGTCTTTGCCCAACGGATGGTGGCAGCGCACAACGTCGTCCTGGGTACGGGCAAGCATTGGGCGTTCGCCGCGGCAGCGCTCTGTTCCGTAGCTGCAACGCGGCCCGAACAGGCAACCTGTGGGGCGGTCATACAAGCCGGGAACCACGCCTGGAATCGTGGCCAGCCGCGTCATACCGTCGCTACGCTCTGGCAACGCCGCGATCAGCGCTTCCGTGTATGGATGGCTTGGCTGATTGAACAGCGACTCAGCGGCACGCTCTTCCATGATCTGTCCGGCATACATCACCGCGATGCGACGGGCCATTTCAGACACTACACCCATGTTGTGCGTGATCAGCACCAGTGCCATGCCGCGCTCCTTCTGAAGGCCTCTCAGTAAATCGAGAATCTGCGCCTGAATCGTGACGTCTAGTGCGGTGGTGGGTTCGTCTGCGATGAGGAGCTTGGGATTGCAGGCAATTGCCATCGCAATCATGACGCGCTGATTCATGCCACCGGACATTTGGTGCGGATAGGCCTTTAGTCGACTCTCCGGCGCGGGGATGCCCACCTGTTCCAGTAGTTCAATTGAACGTTTGCGAGCGGCCCTGGCGTCCATCCCGAGATGCAGCTTCAGCGTTTCGGCAATCTGGAACCCGACCGTAAAGCAGGGGTTCAGGCTGGTGGTTGGCTCCTGAAAAATCATCGCCAGGTCTTTGCCGATAAGCCGGCTACGGTCTTTTGCCGAAAGCGCCAGCAAATCGTGCCCGTCAAAGCGCAGTTTGTCTGCCTTGATCACGCCTGGGTAAGCAACCAGGCCCATCAGCGCCATCATCGTCACACTCTTGCCTGAGCCAGACTCACCGACAATGCCCAGTACGTCTCCCGCGTCAATCGACAGACTGACCCCGTCCACAGCATGCAGCACGCTGTTTCCGGAAGGAAAGTCAACGCTCAGGTTTTCGATTTCAAGCAGGGCCATATCGGAGGTTTGCTCAGTATTTCTCAGCGTTTGAGCTTGGGGTCAAAGGCGTCGCGCAGACCATCACCCAGCAAATTGAATGCGAGCACGGTAATGAGGATCGCCAGACCGGGGAAGGTTACAACCCACCATGCACGCAGCACAAACTCGCGCGCATCCGCCAGCATGGTGCCCCATTCAGGTGACGGAGGCTGAGCGCCAAGGCCCAAAAATCCAAGCGCTGCTGCGTCAAGAATGGCAGTCGAGATACCCAGCGATGCCTGCACGATGAGCGGTGCCGTGCAGTTCGGCAGTATTTCGTTGAACATGAGTCGCAGATGGCCGGCACCATTCATACGCGCAGCCGTCACGTAGTCTTTGGATGTTTCCGAAATAACGGCAGCTCGGGCGATTCGCACGTAGTGCGGCAGCACCACGATGGCGACCGCCAGCATGGCGTTCATCAGGCCGGGCCCCAAAATGGCAACGATCACGATCGCGAGCAGCAGGCTCGGCAAGGTCAGCACGATGTCCATCAGGCGCATCACTGCGATTTCATACACACCACGGAAGTAGCCGGCAGTCAAACCTAAAACCGTGCCCAGCGCGATGGACAGTGCAACCACTGCAATGCCGATGACAAGCGACAGGCGCGCACCGTGAATGAGGCGCGAGAGGATGTCCCTGCCAATAGCATCTGTGCCGAGCGGATACGACAGCGAGCCACCAGCCTGCCAGAACGGTGGCTGCAGGAAAACAGCATCGTTGGTGAGGTTGGGCGAGTGAGGGGCGATCCACGGCGCAAACAAGGCGATCAGCAAAACAAGCGCAACGATGATCAGCCCGGCAATGGCGCCACGGTTTGCACTGAAATATCCCCAAAATTCTGCAAATGGGTGTGGCGGCGCCTGCTCTGACGGCGAGGCTAAGGTTGGGGCAGCGGCTGTCATCGTTGGTGGCTGATCCGTGGATTGATGATGCCGTAGGTGATGTCAACCAGCAAATTGACAGACATGACAACTGCACCAAGCAGCAGAATGCCGCCCTGTAACACAGGGTAATCGCGTCGGCTGATCGCCTCAATCAGCCACTTGCCAACGCCGGGCCAGGAGAAGATGGTTTCGGTCAGGATGGCGCCGGTGAACAACACGCCAACCTGCAGGCCAATGACCGTCACCACAGGGATCAACGCATTGCGCAGTGCATGTAGAGAGACAATTCTCAAATTTGACAGCCCTTTGGCGCGGGCAGTGCGAATGTAGTCTTCGCCCAGAACCTCCAGCATGGCCGAGCGGGTCATTCGCGCAAGCACACCGAGCGGAACGGTACCCAGAACAATGGTTGGCAATATGAGATGCGAAACGGCCGACCAGAAGGCACCGATCTCGCCGGCCAATAACGAGTCAATCAGCAGAAATCCGGTTTTCGCCTCGATAAAGTATCTGACGTCAATTCGGCCCGAGACGGGGGTGAGGTCAAGCTTGACGGAGAACAGCAGGATCAGCAACAGGCCCCACCAGAAGATGGGCATGGAATATCCGGTTAGCGAAACGCCCATCACTCCGTGATCCAGTATGGAGTTTCGTTTGACAGCCGCCAAAATTCCTGCGGGAATACCAATCAACAGGGCGAAGAGGATGGCACAGACGGCCAGTTCGATGGTTGCCGGGAATAATGCAGAAAATTCCTGCAACACGGGCGCCTGCGTGATGATGGATTTGCCCAGATCGCCCTGAACGACGCGCCCAATATAGATGCCGTACTGCACCAGCACGGGGCGGTCAAGGCCATACTCTTTGAGGAGCTTTGCATGCCGCACAGGATCGATGCCTCGCTCGCCAGCCAAAGTTTCGATGGGGTCGCCCGGAACCATGCGAATGAGGAAGAACGCCACCAACGTGATCCCGATAAAAGTCGGGATGATCAAACTCAAACGTGTAAACAGAAAGCGTAGCAAGGGTTGCCCGGTTTTGGCTGGTTATGAGAAGGTGGGGCGGATTTGTTCCGGGGGTTCGGTTCGAAATTTATTCTAACCAACGCTGGCCCGCACACTGGGTCCAAATGGGTAAATGTTCCCCGGAGAAACCCGCACTACCCATATCTCGTAGGTGACATGGGTATCGCAAACCTACCTAGCAAGAAAAAGGCCGACTTGCGTCGGCCTTTTGCATAAACCAAAGTCGACTGGCTTATTTGAGGTGCTTGCCGATCAGGCCGGCCATTTCGAACATGGACACTTGCATCTTGCCGAAAATCTCTTTCAGCTTGGCGTCAGCGTTGATCATGCGTTTGTTGACCGCGTCTTGCAGTTTGTTCTTTTTGATGTACACCCACAGCTTGCTGACCACTTCGGTGCGCGGCAGTGGGCTGGCGCCCACGATCGCGGCCAGGGCGGCGCTAGGTGTCAGAGCCTTCATGAATGCTGCATTCGCGGTCCGCTTTTTGGCGGGCGCTTTTTTTGCAGCGGCTTTCTTGGCCGGAGCGGCCTTCTTGGCTGCTACTTTCTTAGCAGGTGCTTTCTTGGCCGCTGGGGCCTTCTTCGCGGCTACCTTTTTGGCAGGAGCCGCCTTTTTTGCCGGAGCGGCTTTCTTTGCGGCTGGTTTTTTTGCCGCAGCTTTTTTTGCAGTTGCCATGATTGATTGTCCTTCTAGAAGTTTGATTAATCACCAGCGAAAAACTGCTTCTTCACTGGCAAGGGCGATGCTACTGGAGAAAACATGTGTTTCCAAGCGAAAATCGGCTTTTTTCACTCTGGCGTGTTGTTTTTTCCATGTGTGTTTGGATGCAGTTTGCCTCTGGGAGCGCCACTTTTCAGCCTTGTGGGCTTCATGGTTTGCGTGAGTTGCCGCAGTTAACATCGCGCCGTGACACAGTATTTGCATTTCAAATAGGATGGAGATGATGAACTTTTCGTTCGCAACGTGTGACTTGTGCGATGTGCATCAGGACGATGCGTCGGGTGCCTTTCGGGTGATTCCTCCAGTGTTTCGCGACTTTGGTGGTGTCCAGAAATTTTGTGGCCCGGTGAAAACGGTGAAATGCCATGAAGACAACTCCCTCGTGCGGGACGCAGTGGAATCGCCAGGATGGGTAGAGACGCCTGAAGGACGGTTCGCCGCGGTGCTGGTCGTAGATGGTGGTGGCTCGCTGCGCAAGGCGCTTTTGGGTGGCAAGCTCGGCGCCCTTGCCGCAAAGAATGGGTGGGCTGGCGTGGTGGTCGACGGGTGCGTGCGCGATGTTGCAGAGCTTGCCGGGCATGCGCTGGGCATTCGCGCGCTGGCGAGCATGCCCCTACCGACCAGAAAGAACAACCAGGGGCAGCGTGAGGTGGCTGTCCAATTGCAAGGCGTGTGGGTGCGGCCCGGCGACTGGCTCTACGCCGATGAGGACGGGATTGTCGTCAGCACCACGCGGCTCGCGTGAACAGGCGGGCGGCGCCCCCATAGGATTGCTGCAAGTTCGATCAACGCCGCTTGTGTTCCGACGGTTTGATCGACCGGTTTGGCAGTGTGGCCAGGGCAACGCCGGTGAGGGCGATGGCAAACGCCACGACCTGCATGGTGCCAAGCTCCTCCCCCAGCGCCAGGACGCCAGTGAGTGCAGCCGAAACTGGAAGCAAAACGGAAAAAACGCCTGCCCTCGAAGCCGGCACGGCTTTTGATCCGGTCATCCAGAGCCATACCGTCCACACGCTGGCCGCAAGCGAATAGAAAACCAAAAGCAGCCATATGCCTGGTGATACGGCAGAAAAATTGAATTGAGTAGCGGTATAGAGTCCCGCAGGCGTCATCAGCACGAAACCCCAGAGATTGATCATCGCGGAAATTCGCTTGGGCCCCAGCGCGCCAGTAAGTCGTTTGCCAATGACCACGTAAGCCGCCTCACAGACCACAGCGCCAAACACCAGAAAATTGCCTAAAAGGGCTTTTTCACGTGCCAAATCGGCCTCTAGCCCCCGATTTATATGCGTTATTAGCTCTGATTTTGATAGTGCTAACAGTCCGATGCCGAGCGCTGCACAGGCAATGGCCGCCCACACGCGCGGTTCGATCCGTTCGCCTAGAAAGCGCCAACCCATCAGGGCGACCACTGCCGGAATCGCTGCCAGAATCACCCCGGCCGACACAGCGCTGGTCATGCTGACGCCGTAGAGCATGAAGATGGAAAACATGAAGTTGCCCAGAAATGACTCCAGAAACACGAGTTTTCTGGTTTGTGACGTCAGGGGTGTCTCGCCGGCAGGTTTGACCAGCCAATGGCCCATTGCAACGGCCGCAATGCCGAAACGCATCCACGCGAGCAGAAACACAGGGAGGGCCGCCACCAATGGCTTGGAGAGTGCAACGTAAACGCCTACGAGCGACATGCCCAGCGCGAGGCACAGATAGGCTACAAATCGGTTGGGTTGGTTTTGCACGTGTTGCGGCGGGGCGGTAAGGCGGTAGGGCGGTAGGACGTTTGCACGCTCTATCATGCACGAGCTTCAGGTGCGGTAACCTTGCACCATGCTTCTTGACTCGGACACCCAGCTCAATCAAAACAGTTATTACGAGGCCAGCGTGTCACGGCCATCTGCGGCGCCGCCTCTTGCCGGTGCAATTCAGGCAGACGTGGTCGTAGTAGGCGCTGGGTTCTCAGGCCTGTCCGCGGCGATTGAGCTCGCTGAGCGCGGGTATTCTGTCGCCGTACTGGAAGCCGACCGGGTCTGTGCCGGCGCGTCGGGCCGCAATGGGGGGCAAGCAATTGTCGGCTTTGCAAGTGGCCAGTCGCCTTTTGAACAGCAGCTTGGCCCACAGGCTGCGCGCAGTGCGTTTGACATGTCACTTGAAGGGATCGAACTCATCGACCAGCGTATCGCCCGTCACAACATAGCGTGCGACCGGGTCAGCGGTTACCTTTACGTGGCCGATTCGTTGCGCAAAGCCAAAGCACTGGAAGCAGAAATGAAAGGCATGGCTTCCTATGGAATCAAGACTGACCTGACTACGGGACAGGACGTTGCGCGACACATCCAAAGCGATGCCTACTGCGCGGCAGCGTATGAGTCTGTTTCTGGGCATCTGCATCCGCTGAAGTATGGTCTGGGGCTGGCTCGCGCGGCGCAGGCATTGGGCGTGCAGATTTTTGAACACTCTGCCGTGATCGGCCTTGACCGTGGAGCGACACTGGTCGCCCGTACTGCCAAGGGCCAGGTTCATGCCCGTTTTGGCGTTTTGGCAGGGAACTGCATGCTCGGTGAATATGGGCCGAAGGTGGCACCCGACGTCAACTCACGCATCATGCCGGTGGGTACCTACATTGTTGGCACGTCGCCGCTTGATGCAGCCCTGTGCCAGCAGCTGATTCCATCGGGCGCAGCTGTGTGTGACAACAATTTTGTACTCGATTATTTCCGGTTTAGTGCCGACCACCGCATGCTGTTTGGCGGACGTGTGAGCTACTCAACCCGAACCCCCGCAGATCTCGAGAACACCATGCGTGCTAGGTTAGGAAGGATTTTCCCCCAGCTTGGTCGCGTGGGTGTTGACTACCTTTGGGGTGGGTTTGTTGACATCAGCATGAACCGCGCACCGGATTTCGGTCGGCTCGGAGACAACCTGTACTACCTTCAGGGCTTTAGTGGGCATGGTGTCGCGTTGACGGGCCTGGCAGGCAAACTGGTGGCGGAATCCATCGCGGGGCAGGCGGAGCGCTTTGACGTATTTGCTGCCCTGAAACACCGGGATTTCCCGGGCGGCGCCTTGCTCAGAACGCCGAGCCTGGTTCTTGGGATGCTCTACCATAGGATTCGTGATGCGCTCTGAAAACATTCACCGCATTGCGCAACACTGCGTCGCACGATAGCCTTGACATTCAGGACATGGTTCATGAGCTCATTCGCCTATTTATCCAATAGCGCCTTCATGAAGGCGCCAGCCGCAACGCCGGGTATGCCCTTTGCTGTGGCGGGCGTTGCGTGGGACGGCAGCGTGACCAACCGACCCGGCGCGCGGTTCGGCCCCCGCGCAGTTCGCGAGGCCAGTCACATGCTTTGTGACGGCGTTCATCCGCACTTCAACGTTTCCCCGGAAGGCGTGTTGGGTGACGCGGGTGATTTGGTTTTGCCAAATACCAGCCTCCTGGCCATGCGTGAAGCCATGATGCCCAGGGTGGCTGAATTGATCCGCACGCACCATATGGCGTGGATAGGTGGCGACCATTCGATTACTTTGCCCCTCTTGAGAGCCTATAAGACCTGGCTGGGCGCGCCGCTGGCGTTGATTCATTTTGATGCCCATTGCGATACCTGGACAGATCATTTTGGAGAGCCCAGTGGCCACGGTACTTGGGTGTATGAGGCCATTGAAGAGGGTTTGGTGATCAGGGAATGCGTTGTGCAACTGGGCATTCGCTCCAGCGGGGTGCGTGAAGCGCGCGAATATGTGCACAAGCAGGGCGGGCAAATTTTTACCGCCAGGCAGTTGCGTGGCCTTGAAAACCCCAACCAACTCGCGCCAGTCATCGATGCCATCCGGTCGAGATTGGCGTCGCACGGTGACCCACCGGTCTATTTGAGTTTGGATATTGACTGCCTGGACCCCGCGTTTGCGCCCGGAACGGGGACGCCAGAACCTGGAGGCCTGTCGTCCTGCCAGGTACTCACACTGCTGGAAGAGCTGGCGGAATTGCCATTCATAGGCATGGATTGCGTGGAGGTCTCCCCGCCCTACGACCACGCCGAGCTAACCAGCCAGGCGGCCGCAGCGTTTCTGTGGACTTACTTGTGTGGTCGGCGGGTTGCCATGGCCGCTTAGTACGATACGAAATATCGCAGACATAATGAGAGGACAAAGTTTTTGGAGAAATTGATGACGCCGCCGCCTTGTATGGTCTGGCTGCCAATGGATCATCGGATCATGGGCACGGGCGACCAGCAAATGCCATTCCTCGTTCTCGGCGAAAAATACGCGCGCGCCGTGAAGCTTGGCGCGGCGGCTCAACCGGTGCTGTTTCCGTTGGCGTCTGCCGACCAAATACCCGAATTGCTGGACATGGTGGATGGTGTTCTGTTGACTGGATCGCCTGCCAACGTACATCCCTCTCACTTTGATCAGGAGGTTGCTGATCCTGATTTGCCACTTGATCCACGCCGCGACGAGCTCACGCTGGCTTTGGTGACAGCGTGCATCCGGGGGGCTGTTCCGCTTTTGGGGCTTTGTCGCGGATTCCAGGAAATCAATATTGCGTTGGGCGGCTCGCTGCATCAGGCAGTACATGAGATTTCTGGCCACTTGGATCACCGGGAGCCCAAATCGGCCCCCTACTCAGAGCAATACGCACCACGGCATCAGATCACGCTTGCAAAAGGATCTATCTTCGAAACCTGGGCCGGTGGTACTGAGGCCAAAGTCAACTCCCTGCACGGGCAGGCTGTCGCTCGACTTGCGCCCGGTTTGACCGCGCTGGCGACTGCGCCAGACGGCGTGGTAGAGGGGTTTGGGGTTGCCAGCGCCACTGCGTTTGCCTACGCAGTTCAGTGGCATCCTGAATGGCAATTTGAAGAAAATCCGTTTTATGCTGCCATATTCAAGTCTTTTGGTGATGCATGTCGCGCGAGTCGCGAATCCAGGCGCACTTGATTCGACGGTAGAAAGGCGGCAACGGTTATTTGAGGCGCGTGGATTGTTTTTTAATGGTTTACAGGGATATTTATGAATGAAGAGAAAGTGATGAGTTTCAACGAGCTTGAGCAGTGGCTCAATGAACGTCGGGTGACTGAGGTGGAGTGCCTGGTCCCTGACTTGACCGGGGTTGCACGCGGCAAAATTCTTCCTCGCGCCAAATTCACTGAAGACCGGGGCATGCGGCTGCCACAGGCCGTCGTTGCCATGGGGGTGACGGGGGAGTTTCCTGACAACGGGCCATATTACGACGTGATCGACCCGACAGATAAGGACATGCAGTTGCGCCCGGCGCCCGCGTCAGTCCGGATCGTTCCATGGGCTGCGGATCCCACGGCCCAAGTGATTCATGATTGTTTTGACCATCAGGGCAACCTGGTGCCGTTCGCCCCGCGCAGTGTGTTGCGCCGGGTGTGCGATCTTTTTGCTGCTGAAAATCTGCAGCCCATCGTGGCGCCCGAGCTTGAGTTTTACCTCACGGCGCGTAACACGGACCCAAATACCTTGCTGCACCCGCCGATAGGCAGAAGCGGTCGCGCGGAGACATCCCGACAGGCCTACAGCATTGATGCGGTGAATGAGTTCGATCCACTCTTTGAGGAGATTTACGACTACTGCGACAAGATGGAGCTAAACGTTGACACCTTGATCCACGAAATTGGTGCGGGCCAGATGGAAATCAACTTTTTCCACAACAAACCCATGGGTCTGGCCGATGAGGTGTTCTTCTTCAAGCGAACCGTCCGCGAAGCGGCGCTTCGGCACGACATGTATGCGACATTTATGGCCAAGCCAATCGCGGGCGAGCCGGGCAGCTCTATGCATGTTCATCAGAGCATTTTGAGCACCATTACGGGGCAGAACATTTTTAGCAACGAAGACGGTTCTCCATCGGAAGCCTTTTTACATTACATCGGTGGCCTGCAGCGATATATTCCAGCCGCAATGGTGTTGGTGGCGCCCTATGTCAACAGCTATCGTCGCCTGTCTCGAAATACCGCAGCGCCCATCAACATCGAGTGGGGCTACGATAATCGCACTGTGGGTATACGCTCGCCTATTTCTTCACCCCAGGCCCGCCGGGTTGAAAACCGGGTGATTGGCGCGGATGCCAACCCCTATGTAGCCTTGGCCATGACGTTGGCATGTGGCTACCTTGGCCTGAAAAACAAGATCAAACCCAAGGCCGAGATGAAGGGTGACGCGTACCTGTCGCCTTATTCATTGCCGCGCAGCCTGGGTGAGGCGCTGGATTGGCTGCGACGCGAGTCAGACCTGCACGAAGTGCTGGGCAAGGAGTTCATCACGGTTTACTCTGAAATCAAGGAGCTTGAGTTCGACGAGTTCATGAAAGTCATTTCGCCGTGGGAACGGGAGCACCTGCTTTTGCATGTATAGGCCAGACTTGATTCGTCATTCTTTTGCCGTGTAGATGAGTGTGTTGGAAAGTGCCCATGACCTGAATACCCGGGAAATCCAGGGTATGGACGCCGCCCATTTCCTCCATCCTTTTACAGACTTTAAAAGTCTCGCAGTGCGCGGCTCGCGCGTGATCACGCGAGGGCAGGGAATCTACGTTTGGGATTCAGAGGGCGCCCAGATATTGGACGCCATGAGCGGGTTATGGTGCGTCAATGTTGGGTACGGACGCAAGGAACTCGCTGATGCTGCCCATGCGCAGATGATGACTCTGCCGTTTTACAACAGCTTTTTCGAGACCACCAACGTTCCCGCTGTGAAACTCGCCGCGAGGCTGTCCAGCCTTGCGCCGAGTGTTGATGGGCGGAGCTTCGAACATGTGTTTTACTCGTCCAGTGGCAGCGAGAGCAATGATTCAAATGTGCGCATGGTGCGTCGCTATTGGGACCTACTCGGTAAACCCAAACGCAAAATCATTATCGGCCGGCTGAACGGTTATCACGGCAGTACTGTCGCGGGCGCCTCCCTTGGGGGTATGAGTGCCATGCATGCGCAGGGCGATTTGCCCATTCCAGACATTGCGCACATCGATCAGCCCTACTTTCTTGAGAAGGGGCTTGCCGGTGAGTCGATTGAAGAGTTCGGCATTCGGGCGGCTGGCTGGCTGGAGGAAAAAATTCTGTCACTCGGGGCCGAGCGAGTCGCGGCATTTATTGCCGAGCCAGTTCAGGGCGCAGGCGGCGTCATTGTTCCGCCCTATACCTATTGGCCCGAGATTCAGCGAATCGTCGACAAATATGGAATCTTGCTGATCAGTGACGAGGTCATTTGCGCGTTTGGTCGGCTCGGGCATTGGTTCGCGTATGAGAAGTTTGGGTACAAACCGGATCTCGTGACGTTCGCGAAGGGTGTCACAAGCGGCTACATCCCTCTAGGTGGCGTTATGGTGGGCAGTCGGGTTGCCCAAGTATTAATCGAGCGGGGCGGTGAGTTTGCTCATGGGTACACCTACAGTGGGCATCCGGTTGCCTGTGCGGTGGCACTGGCCAACATCGACATCATTGAAAAAGAGGGCCTGTTGCAGCATGTCAGGGGGGACGTTGGAGCGTACTTTTCCCGTCGCTTTGGCGAACTCAGTGATCACCCGCTCGTGGGCTCCATACAGACTTGTGGTTTTATGGGGGCCATATTACTGGTTCGCAATAAGCGCTCAGCAGAGCGGTTCGACCCCGGCATCGAGGCGGGCATGCAGTGTCGCGGGCATTGTTTTCGCAACGGACTTATCATGCGAGCCGTTGGGGACCGGATGATTGTCGCCCCACCTCTGGTTATGACCACGGGTGATATTGATGAAATGATGCAGTTGATTAGAAAAGCGCTTGACTTCACCCTGAAGGACTTGACTAAAAGAGGGTTGGTATAGGTTGATTTACTGAAACCTATAATTATTGTGGTGTGAATATTGCTTGGCCTTGAAGGGTCAGGTTCCATTTGTTTTAACTTTTGAACGGAGCGACAACTATTATGAAAAACTATGTATGGGCGTTGGCACTGTCAGCTGTGGTTCTGGCGGCTTGCGGAAAGAAGGAAGAGGCGGCGGCTCCAGCGGCTGCCCCGGCGCCTGTTGCGGCTGCTCCAGCGGCGCCAGCTCCTGCCCCGGTGGCGACTGAGGAAAAAATCCTCAATATCTACAACTGGCCAGACTACATACCTGAAGGCATGATTGCCGCGTTTGAAAAAGAGTCTGGCATCAAGGTCAACTACGACACGTTTGAGACCAACGAGGCGTTAAATGCCAAATTGGTGGCGGGTAACACGGGCTACGATATCGTGGTTCCCGGAACTTCATTTAGCCCAGCCCAGACCGAGGCAGGCATGTTTCAGGAATTGGACGGCGGGAAAATCCCGAACCTGAAGAACCTTGATCCAGCCATCATGGCTGCGCTGAACAAGGCTGACCCTGGCAACAAGCACCTAATCCCTTGGGCTTGGGGATTCACTACGGTTGGTATAAATAAAACCAAAGCTGAAAAAGCATTGGGCAAGATGCCATTGCCGGAAAATTCCTGGGAGCTGGTTTTCAATCCCAAGTACACCTCGAAATTGAAGTCGTGCGGCATTGCCTATCTGGATTCGCCCACAGAAATTATTCCAGCTGCCCTCCACTATATGGGTAAAGACGCCTATTCCAGTGATCCTGCAGACTTCAAGGCCGCCGCCGCCATGCTGGCCAAAGTACGCAAAGACATTCGCATCTTCAGTTCTACCATGATCGACGATATCGCTGGTGGCAAGGCGTGTGTTGCCGTCGGTTGGTCTGGTGATATCAATATTGCTGCAGGGCGTGCCAAAGAAAATGGCTCGAAGGACGTCATACAAGCCCTGTTGCCAAGCACGGGTGCGCTAATTTTCTTCGATACGATGGCCATCACCAAGGACGCCAAGCATCCAAACAATGCACACGCGTTTATCGACTTTTATCTTCGCGCTGAAAATTCCGCTCGCATGGCTGACGAAATGAGCTATCCCACGGGTAACAAGGCTGCCATGGAAAAAATGAAGCCTGAAGTCGCCGCCAATAAAACGATTTTCGTGGACGCTGATTTTGCGGCCAAGATGGTACAGCCAGGCAAGTTCACCAACGAAGGCCGAGAGGCAATTGCCAACGCCTACAACGCTTTCAAAAAGGGCAGTTGATTGAGGTTGGTTTGTACGGTTTAGAAATGCCGGGCCATTTATGCTTGTTAGCGTGAATGGCCCGTTTTGTTTGCGGTCTGTATCCTGATGGGGAACGTATGTCTGAGAACAAGAGCACTGACGGTTATCTGGCAACCGAACATCTGGTCAAGAGATTTGACGAGGCGGTTGCAGTTGACGACGTGACGCTATCAATCGGCAAAGGCGAGATTTTTGCTTTGTTGGGTAGCTCGGGGTGTGGTAAATCAACGTTGTTGCGCATGCTGGCGGGTTTTGAAAAGCCTACATCCGGCAAAATTTTGTTGGGTGGGCAGGATGTTGCCAAAATGCCGCCTTACAGCCGTCCGATGAACATGATGTTTCAATCCTACGCATTGTTTCCGCATCTGGACATCTGGGAGAACGTCGCATTTGGCCTGAAGCGTGAGGCCCTGCCGAAAGGTGAAATCAAGCAACGCGTCGATGAGATGCTTGATTTGGTTCAATTGGGCCCCTATGCCAAGCGTAAACCGCACCAGCTCTCGGGCGGGCAGCAACAGCGAGTGGCGCTTGCGCGCAGTTTGGCCAAACGCCCAAAGCTCCTGCTATTGGATGAGCCATTGGGTGCGCTGGACAAGAAGCTGCGGGAACAAACCCAGTTTGAACTGGTCAATATCATCGAAAAAGTCGGGGTGACTTGCGTGATGGTTACCCACGACCAGGAGGAGGCCATGACCATGGCCAATCGGATTGCCATCATGAGCAAGGGGCGGGTCCTTCAAGTGGGGTCGCCCGAAGAAATCTACGAACATCCGGCGACTCGTTTTGTGGCGGGGTTTATTGGCAATGTGAATATGTTTGAGGGAAGGCTCACGGTGGATGAGTCTGACCACTGTGCGGTGACAACGGCCATTGGCGAAATGCATTTGGACCATGGTGTGAGCGGGACTCTGAACATGCCGGTTGCCTATGCAGTTCGCCCAGAAAAGATTGCCATCAGCAAAACAGCTCCTTCCGACACGTCTGTAAATCTGTTTACCGGAAAGGTAAAGGAAATCGCTTACTTTGGCTCTTACAACACATATATCGTGTTAGTTGGGGACGGGTCGCGAATCAAGATCACGGAGGCAAACACCTCCCGACACGAGTTGAGCAATATTACGTGGGAGGATGAGGTGTTTTTCTGGTGGCACGCGGACGCGGGTGTCGTTTTGCGAGATTGACCCACAGACTCGCCAGACGATCAATTTAGGAGATTGAAACATGTCTACAGAGCGCAGAAAGTTTTCTCTACCGATGCCCGGACGGCGATTTGTCATTGCCGTTCCGTACACATGGCTTCTCGTTTTCTTTTTTCTGCCCTTCCTCATATTGCTGTACATCAGCTTCGTGGATATGGGGTCTTCAATTCATCCGTTCAAACCCATATGGGACGAGCAGACGGGCGTTCTCAAGCTCAAATATGAGAACTACTGGTCGATTTTTCGTTCGGGCGACAGCGGGGCATTGTTTCACACGCTCTACGTTGAGGCTTATGTCAGGTCAATTGCTTACGCCTTTGTGACGGCGGTATTCTGTTTGATTGTCGGATACCCATTTGCCTATTTCGTTGCCCGCTCAGCACCGAGCGTGCGCCCCGCGCTGCTGATGATGGTGATGCTGCCGTTCTGGACATCCTTTCTTCTGCGAGTGTATGCGTGGAAAGGCATATTGGACGATCAGGGGGTCTTGAACAAACTGATGATGGCTCTTGGGTTAACGTCTGCACCCATACAGATGCTTTATACCAACGTGTCCATGCTTGTGGGCATGACTTATGTATACCTGCCATTCATGATTCTGCCGCTTTACGCAAATCTGGTGAAGATGGATTATCGTTTGCTTGAAGCTGCCCACGATCTTGGCGCTTCCCCGTTCAAGGCGTTTTGGCTGGTTACTGTGCCGCTATCCAAGGCGGGCATCGTTGCCGGCTTCATGCTCGTCTTTATTCCGTCAGTTGGGGAGTTCGTGATTCCGTCACTATTGGGTGGTCCGGAAAACATCATGATTGGCCGTGTGGTTTGGGATGAAATGTTTACCAGCAACAACTGGCCGAGGGCGACGGCATTGGCTGTCATCATGATTGCTTTAATCGTCCTGCCCTTGGCGTTTTATTACCATTACAGTAGCGGCCCCGCTGAGGATAGAAAGTGAGGCGCATGGCATGAAAGCATTTGTTGAACGACATGTAGGCAAAGCCTGGATGGCGCTGACCTATCTTTTTCTGTATTTGCCGCTGTTTTTCATGATCATCTTCTCGTTTAACAGTACGAGACAAGATACCCGGTTCACGGGATTTTCACTCCGCTGGTATGAGGCGCTTACAAGAGACGGCAAGCTGATTGACGGCTTCTGGCTTTCTCTCAAGGTGGCCTCCGTTACCGGTGTGCTGTCTGCCGTATTGGGAACCTTTGCCGCTTTCGTGCTCGTCCGATATCGCCGATTCCCCGGGCGTACATTTTTTTCCGGCATGGTGAACGCGCCGTTGGTGATGCCAGAGGTTGTTATAGGGCTCTCATTGCTGCTGCTTATGGTTGGCGCACAAAATGCATTCGATTGGCCTGAACGAGGTGCGCTGACGATTATTTTTGGTCACGCGCTGCTGGGTATGGCTTACGGCATGGTCGTCATCCAGTCGCGTTTGATGGAAATGGACCGCTCAATAGAAGAGGCTGCAATGGATTTGGGAGCCCGCCCACATGAGGTTTTCTTCCTGATCACGTTGCCAAATATTTTTCAAGCCATTCTTGCCGCTTTTCTGTTGTCATTCACTCTGTCTTTTGATGATGTGGTGATTGCGGAGTTCCTTTCTGGGCCAGGCGTCAGTACGTTGCCTCAGGTAATTTTTGGCTATGCGCGTCGCGGTATTAACCCCACAATCTATGCTGCTGCCACGCTCTTGATCTGCGTGGTGACTTCGGTAATCGTAGGCTATAGCATTTGGGTGGCGAGGCAAACGCGTAAGCGTGAGCGCGAGATTGCTGCAGCGACGAGGATCGAACTGTCAGTGCTCAAGGCTTAGTTACTTCTTGATAAGGAAAAGATGAGTATAGATATGAAATTTGATGGGCGTGCCTTTATCAACGGCGAACGGGTGCACGCCCGAGATGGTCAGACTTTCGATTCCGTGTCTCCGGTGGATGGCCGTGTGCTGGCGTCCATTGCCCGTTGTGGTCAGGCTGACATTGATTCGGCAGTTTCATTTGCGCGTGCCGCATTTGATGATGCCCGCTGGAGTGGGCTTGCGCCAGCCCAGCGGAAAAAGGTGATGATCAAGTTTGCGGACCTTCTGCTGGCACTTGGTGATGAGTTGGCCATGACCGAGACCTTGGACATGGGAAAGCCCGTGAAGTATGCGCGGGGGGTGGATGTAAATAGCGCGGCGAACTGCATCCGTTGGTATGGAGAGGCCGTGGACAAGGTCTATGACGAAATTGCGCCGACGTCGCGCAATGCACTGGCCTTGATTACGAGAGAGCCTGTGGGTGTTGTCGGCGTTATCGTGCCCTGGAACTATCCAATGATCATGGCCGCATGGAAAATTGCGCCTGCTTTGGCAGCTGGAAATTCTGTGGTGCTAAAGCCTAGTGAAAAGTCACCTTTGACCGCCTTGAGGATGGCCGACTTGGCGCTTCAGGCGGGCATCCCTGCAGGTGTGTTCAACGTTGTCACGGGCTATGGCCCGGAAGCGGGCTCGCCGCTGGCTCTGCATATGGATGTGGACTGCATCGCCTTTACCGGGTCTACCCGCGTGGGCAAGCAGATTCATGTCATGGCCGGCCAAAGCAATCTTAAGCGAGCATGGACTGAGCTTGGAGGCAAGTCACCCAATATCGTTTTTGCAGACTGCCCTGATCTGGATCGGGCAGTGCAAGCTGCGGTGGGCAGCATTTTCTTCAATCAGGGCGAAAGCTGTAATGCACCTTCCCGGCTATTTGTTGAAGAGAAGATCAAGGACAAGTTCCTTGAAAAGGCGCTCGTGTTGATGCCGGGCTATGCACCTGGTAACCCTCTGGACAAGGCCACGGTGATGGGTGCGCTCGTTGACAAGACCCAAATGGACACTGTGTTGAGGTATATCGAAAGTGGCAAGAGCGAAGGTGCAAGGTTACTCTCGGGTGGGGAGCGCACCATGGTTGAGACCGGCGGCTGTTATGTGCAACCAACGATATTCGATGGAGTACGCAATGACATGACTATTGCTCGCGAAGAGATATTCGGCCCTGTTTTGTCTGTACTGTCATTTACAGATGCGGCTGATGTGGTTCGACAAGCGAATCAGACCATATATGGATTGCAGGCAGGTTTATGGACCAGTGATTTGAACAAGGCTCATGGCATCGCGCGCGCCCTTAGGGCTGGCACCGTGCACGTCAACCAGTACGATGAAGACGACATTACTGTGCCGTTTGGCGGGTTCAAGCAAAGCGGTGTTGGCAGAGACAAGTCACTTCATGCCTTTGACAAATACACTGAAACAAAAACCACGTGGATTCGCATTGACAGCCCAATCAGACAGGCGTCCGTTGAACGCTGAAGTGTCGACTGCGTGATTCGCCTTTAAACAGGAACCTCTATGAATGCAATTTTGAAGCCTGACACTGCGGCCTCCAATGCAGACTGGCATGCACGTCGCCTGGCGGCTACGCCACGGGGTGTCGGCGTGATGGCAGATTTCTTTATTGATCACGCGAAAAACGCCGAGTTTTGGGACATTGAAGGCCGTCGCTTCATTGACTTTGCTGGCGGGATTTCCGTGCTTAATACGGGGCACAGTCATCCGAAAATTCGGGCGGCCATCGCTGCGCAGCTGGAGCGTTTCACCCACAGCTGCTACCAGGTTGTGCCCTACACAGAATATGTGTCGCTCGCCGAAAGAATCAACGCGATGGTTCCGATTGAAGGCCCCAGTAAGCTTGCGTTCTTTTCCACAGGTGCGGAAGCACTTGAGAACGCGGTCAAGATTGCGCGGTCGTCCACCAGGCGCAGTGGCGTCATCGCCTTTGGTGGCGCGTTTCATGGGCGCAGCATGTTTGCCGTAGCAATGACTGGAAAGGTGCAGCCTTACAAAGCAGGCTTCGGGCCTTTCCCGCCAGAGATATTTCACGTCCCGTTTCCGTGCCACTGTGCGTCCCTTGATCAGGTCAAGCAGGCGATGGAGCATGTCTTTAAATGTGACATCGAGCCTTCACGGGTAGCTGCCATAGTGTTCGAACCGGTACAAGGAGAGGGCGGCTTCAACGTGATTCAGGCGGAAGCCGTGAAGTGGCTTCGTGAGCTCTGCGACGCGCACGGCATTTTGCTGATCGCCGATGAGGTGCAGACTGGATTTGCGCGAACCGGGAAGATGTTTGCGATGGAGCATTTCGGCGTTTCACCTGACATCATGACATTGGCAAAAAGCATGGCCGGTGGGACGACGCTGTCAGCTGTAGTTGGAAAAGCCGAAATCATGGATGCGCCGGCTCCGGGTGGTTTGGGTGGCACTTACGCAGGCAACCCCCTGGCCATTGCAGCTGCTCATGCGGTGCTGGACATCATGCAAGAGGAACGGCTGTGCGAGCGTGCAGGCATTTTGGGAGATCGGTTGAAGAAGAATCTTGCATCAATTCAGACCCGAAACAAACGTGTTGCCGACGTTCGTGGACTGGGTGCCATGGTTGCTTGTGAAATGCATGATGCCGCGACCGGAGCGCCCGATGCAGACTACGCGAAACGCGTTCAGCAACGGGCTTTGGCAAACGGGCTGCTTCTGCTGACTTGCGGTGTCAACGGCAATGTCATTCGATTCATGTTTCCGCTGACTGTTGAAGATGATGTTTTTACAGAAGCTCTAAACATTCTGAATCAGGCCTTCGATGGGGCTTGATTTACTGTGGCCGGGCATCGGTAACTATGGTTTGTCAGCTCGCGTCCGCCGGGTTTTCTGATTCCAGGTAGTGCAGGGGGGTTTTCATAATTCGAAATCTCGATATGCTGCACTGCGCAAATTTATCTCAATATGAGATACGGAATTCCGTATTGCAAATTGTGTTTGCAACTAATTGATATTAAAGGATAAATATTTAATCTTATATAAGACATAAGAGACATCTATGTCTTATATAAGACATAGAATTGTGGCACTTGCACCGAATCAGTTTTTAAACCGGTGCTCCCTTTTTTAACCAAGGAGTGTTCACATGCCACAAAGTCTTACCGAACAGCTGAGCCGCGCTCAGCAAATTGAAGCCCTCGAAAAAGATTGGGCTACCAATCCACGCTGGAAAGGCGCTAAGCGTGGCTACTCAGCGGCTGACGTCGTGCGTCTGCGAGGTTCCTTCCCCATCGAGTACACCGTTGCACGTCGTGGCGCCGAGAAACTGTGGAGCCTCCTTCACTCGGAAGCCTATGTCAACTGCCTGGGTGCATTGACAGGTGGGCAGGCCATGCAACAGGTCAAGGCTGGTGTGAAAGCCATTTACCTGTCTGGCTGGCAAGTTGCAGCCGACAACAACACCTACTCAAGCATGTATCCCGATCAGTCGCTTTATCCGGTTGATTCAGTGCCAAAGGTTGTCGAAACCATCAACAACACCTTCCGCCGTGCGGATGAGATCCAGCACTCCAAAGGTATTGATGCGGGCAGCAAAGACTTCATTGATTACTTTGCACCCATCGTGGCCGACGCAGAAGCGGGCTTTGGCGGCGTGCTCAACGCCTTTGAATTGATGAAGGCCATGATTCGGGCCGGCGCCGGCGGTGTGCATTGGGAAGACCAGCTGGCCTCAGTCAAGAAGTGTGGTCACATGGGCGGCAAAGTGCTGTTGCCCACCCGCGAGTCATGCCAGAAACTCATCGCGGCCCGTATGGCGGCTGACGTCTGCGGCGTTCCAACGTTGGTAATTGCCCGTACCGATGCAGAAGCCGCTGACTTGTTGACTTCTGACTATGACGACATCGACAAGCCATTCCTGACCGGCGAGCGCACCGCTGAAGGCTTTTACAAGACCCGTAAAGGCATTGATCAGGCCATCGCCCGTGCGAATGCCTATGCTCAGTACGCTGACCTGGTCTGGTGCGAGACCGGTACGCCCGACCTGGCGTTTGCGAAGAAATTCGCTGATGCTGTGCACAAGGTTCACCCCGGAAAAATGCTGGCCTA